>CAYTAW010000005.1:0-24984 GCA_964435675.1 uncultured Bdellovibrionales bacterium | reverse complement strand
GAGCGCGTCTCGGCGAGTCCCTCCCTTCTATTGGATACGCAGATGGAATATTGATCGGCGGAATTCGTCCGCTTGCGCTCGGATTATTTTTTCTGATCGATGCAAAAGGGTACAAAGATTACCGCCGGGATATGAAGATAAAATTGAAGGCCTATGATCTCGAAGAAGAAACAAAACGGTGGGGAATCACACATCTCGATGTTGCCTGCCGCCTTCTTTTATTGCTCGGTTTCGGTCAAGATCTCGCGTCTAATTTCCATAACGGCCTGAGCGCTAAAGAGGACACTCATTTATCCGATGAGCAGCTGCGCATGCGCGTGCTCGGACTGTGGACTGAGTCGCTGGCAGTCGGAACGGCGCCGCCTAAAATACGGGGCGAAGAGAAGCATCAAGCCACCCATTCGGGCGCGCTCGACGAATTATTCGACGGCTGCGCGCAAGTGCGCCTGAACGGTCTCGATAAGTATTGGATATCACGCGGCAAAAAAGACGTCTCCCAAGAAACTCATCCGTCACTTTTTGTGAGCGAGGATCTCAACCAGGGAGAATCAGCAGACGACATAGATATGTAGTACGCAGCGCGGAGGAGTGCCGCTGTTGCCGAACATATGTCAATGCACGTCGTATGCAATCAGTAGTTTCAATCTTTTCCTTGGTCGTCATACTGGCGATCGCCCCATTGCACGCGGCGAACGCCGATTCACCGGCCTCTTATGCGCCACTTAGCGGATGGACATTTGACGACATCACGCGCTCCACCAATCGCGAGCAGCCCGGACTTCTTCTTGCCGGATCAACGATTACCTACAGCTCACCTGCTGCCGCAGACCTCGACGCGGATCCGACCAATGGGTTGGAAGTCGCCGCCGCGGGAGAAGATGGCCAACTCTACGCATACTCTTCCGATGGAGAATTACTTTGGCAGGCCACGCTTCCAAGCGCCGAGTGCTCTAGCGGACGGGGCAATAAGACCCTTTCTAGTCCAGCAGTCGGAGATCTCGATGGCGACGGCGTACCGTCAGTGGTCATCGGCTATGGCGGGATCAGCTCGGCGGGATGCGACGGCGGCGTCGCTGCATACAACGGGAAAAGCGGAACGCTCGAATGGAAATTCAGCATCAAGGCGTTTGCCAAAAGCCAGAAGTACGGCACACGCAGTTACACCGTGTTTTCAACACCGGCGCTGGCCGATACCGATAATGATGGGAAACTAGAAATTGGTTTTGGAAGCTTCGATCGTAATGTGTATTTATTGGAGTACAACGGACAGGTACGGTGGTATTACAACGCCGCTGATACGGTTTGGTCATCCGCCGCGTTCTCCGATATCAATGGCGACGGCGTGCTTGAGATGGTCATCGGCACCGACATCACCGGCAATCGCCAACTCAAACCAATAACCAAGAATGGCGGCTACGTGTACGCGTTCAAGACAGCGCGCCGTGCGAATAAACACATCAACTTTCGCGATAAGAGCGCCTATTACTGGCAGCAAGCTTTCGACCAAGTAATATTTTCGTCCCCAGTGGTTGCCGACGTACTTGCGGACAATGAGGGCGTCGAGGTTATTGTAGCCTCGGGGTGCTATTTCCCTGAACGCACCACCAACAAGAGCGGCAAATGGATTAAGGTGTTAAGCGCCCGCAGTGGTAAGATTTTACGCACACTGCCGATTGACGCATGCTCGCCGTCGTCGGTCGCAGTTGGCGATATCGATCAAGACGGTGCGCTCGAGATCGTCGCGTCGGTCAACGGCCACAAAAGCGTCGGTGGCAGCGGTCGAAGCACGCTCGTTGCATATAAGCCGCAAACGTCGCAACTGCTCTGGAATATAATTCCCCGCGACCGTGGTGGAAATGACGCCTATGGCGGTCACTTTACCTCGCCCGTTATCGCAGATTTAGACCGCAACGGGTCGCTAGAAGTAATCGTTGCGAACCGCGCCGCCGTCGGCATATTTTCTGGTATAGATGGCAGCGCGCTCAGCTGTCAGGAGAAAGAGTGCGACAACGATCAATTCGTAGCGTACACGGCGAGCACGCTGCGCGGAACTCCGGCCGTCGCCGATATTAATGGAGACGGTTCGTATGAGCTGATTATCGGTGGTGGAAACGCGAGCTACCGAGGCCGTGGATTTCTGTACGCGTGGACTAGTTTCGATGGCGATCTGGGTAGTGAGTCAGGCGTGCTCGCTCCCGGCACACTACCCTGGCCAAGTGCGCGGGGCGGCGCGGCGCGCGTCGGAAAATTCGCCGAATAGTTTTTGGGGGAGGAATATATGAATGATTTGATGATTCTCAACAAAGCGGCCGCGCTCGAGCGGCTTGATTCAGATGAAGAACTGTACAACGAAGTGATGGACGTCTTCTTTGAGGACACGCCAATTCAACTCGGCAAACTGCATGACGCGTTTAAGAATAACGTGGTTGGGGAGGTTACCCGGCTTTCTCATTCCCTCAAGTCGGCAGCGGGTAATATCGGCGCAGACCGAATGAGCGCCGCATCGCGCTCGGCAGAGATGGCTTCCAAGTCAGGCTCGCTCGATGGATTAGCCGCTCTTATTCAAGGAATTCAAATGGAATTCGAAGAGTTAGCAAAATATCTTAACCGCTCATAGTGATATAAAATGCTCCTTTAAGAGCACGAATCCGCGCACCGTATAAAGTGCCGCTTTTTTTAGCTGCCATGTGGCGGCAGTGCCATAAAAATTTATGAATGCAGCCATTTCGACGCAGCAGGACATCCCACTCGCAAAAGCGGAGCTCTGTGCTCAAAATCACGAGCGCCTGGCGGCAGAACTACAGGCAATCTCACACGGAGAACTTCGCAGCCAGCAGCAGATTACGGCGCTCTACGAGAATCTCGATACTGCCGACAGCTCGCTGCGCGCCATATCGGAACGCCTCGGGTTAGGCTTACTCGTTAAAGGCGCTGCGCTCGAGGCAACTCCGTCGCTCGTCATACAGATTGACCCGGATCTCAAGTGGCTTCGCTACGGAGAGCTCAAGGAGGATATTTCGGTGGCGGATCTCAATCCTCGAGACAAGAACGGCCGGTTATTCCAAAAGGATCGCGCACTCCACGTGGAGTGGCTGGTGACCGTGCCAAACCCGACGCTGATCTCTCCAAGCCTCAGCGCACTCGTGCACAATGGCACACTTGCCCAGGGCGATCGCGTGATTCAAATGATCGGATTCAATGAGCGCCTCACCCTTCTGGGAGATCTCCCGGCGACATGGAACGGCGCCCTCGACCGAAAGGTTTGGAGCACGAACATCGATACTGTAAACTTCATCAAATGGCTTCGTGACGCAGGAATTTTCAAGCAGAATATAAAACGATCTGCCGAAATCGGCGTTGGAATCGGCGGAATTTCACAAGCGCTACTCGCCGATAATCCGAACATCGATGCGCACGTCATCAGCGACATCAGCCCACAGGCGTTGAATGCGACGATTCGCAACCTGCGCCCTTTCATTAGCAGCGAAAAGCTCACGTGGTACTTGGGAAAAGGCGTGCGCGCGTTCGATCACCAAGGCGAATACGATGCGATCTTTACCAATCCGCCCTATATTCCTCACCCCGAGGGGCACGAAGCCGTTGATCCCTATCGCGGAACCGGGTTGATACGCGAACTTTTCGAGCGCGCGCCATTTCTACTGAATCCCGCCAATCCCGATGCTGCGATTTACATTCAACTCAGCAATTTAAGTTTGAACGATCTCGCGCGCTACCAAAAAGAATTTCCCAATATCGAAGTCACCCCGCTCGGCGGCCCGGTCACGGTGCCTTTAAAAATTTGGGGCGTATCGCGCGAGGATGCGTGGATCGAGTATTTAAAATCGCAGGGCTTAAAGGCGAGGCCCGATCTAGCGGAAAAAACGGGGCTGGCATATTACCACGACATATTGGCCATTCGAATACGGCCAAAACGGTAGGCGGTTGGGCGCATCGCAGCGAGTCAGCGGAACGGTCAAGCGTGCGAAACCGTGGCGTCTGGAAACCATTTCACCTTTGGATACCGGAACTTAGTGAGCAACTTGATATTATTAATCGACGATCCGAAGTGTTCGAAAATCTCCTGCATGATGCCGCTCACTTCTTCAGCTTTCTGCACCTCGACACCAACTTCAAACCCCCATACGCCGAAGCATTCGAAGAGATAAACGATGTCTAAATGCTGTGCGCAAAATTTGAACATGCGCGCACTCAAGTCAGGGTCAATGCCTTTGGTATAAATGAGGAGCTTGTAGCTTTGACGATCGAATAGCGCAGGACTCAGCACATATATATCATTCACGATCACTTTCTTCTCGCGCAGCTTGCTTATGCGCAGCTCCAGCGTCGAAAGTGGCATCTGCAGTTTTTGCGCAAGTTGCCGATGAGAGAGACTGCCGAACGTGCTCATAGTGCCGAGGATACGGCTGTCGAGCGCGTCGATCTCCACCGGATTATTGTCGTAGGCGACCGTTATCGGCTGCACGCTCATTTTTTTAGAGGTCAGATATTTACGCGGAAATAGTGTCGAAGAAATAGTCAGAGAAACCGCTTTTTCATGGAATATATCTTTATGCTGTCTCGAGAGTTTGTGTAAGAACTCAATAACGTTCGCGGGACGCCGCGAACAGAATGCGAGTCCATACTGATATTCGCCGCCAAATTCCCCAACCCACATCACCTCAGGCGCCGCGACAAGTGACCGTACGATGCTTTGCCGCGCCGCCTTTCCCTGGGCCACTGCCGAGAAAAAGATGTTATAAACAGTAAAGCCGATGCGGTGCAGATTGATTAGCGGCACGGGGGTGATGACCTGACGCTCTTGCAAACGGCGCAGCGCATGGCGCACCACGTGTTCACGGTATCCCGACTCTTTACATATCAGCGGGATCGGGGCTTGCGACCGCAGCTCAGCCGCGGCGAGGATCGTCGACTCTTTATCGGTCAATTTCATGCCGGGTGCATTTTCTTCGAAAAAAAAGCTTCTGACAAGTGCCGGCTTATCGTGCGCTACTACTATCATATAAATGATGTCCTCCAATGTACTCCAAAACTCTGGGCGGCATATGGCCGTCTACCGATAGCCCAGCCATAATACGCTCTCTAACGAGCGACGAGCTGGTCGTTCCGGGATCGAGCGTAACTAGGCGACCGAGCAGCTCGCGCGCAAACTCCTCGCCAAGGCGTCGCGCAAGCGCTCCCGGATCGGGTGGACTTGCGTCTATGCGAAGAACGGGTACGATTTTGGCCAAGCGGCGCACTTCCTCTATCTCGCGCCATTCGGTAAGGTGCATCAAACAATCGGAGCCGATAATAAAAAACAGCTCGCTGTCAGAGGGAAGCTGCCGACGGATTTCGCGGAGCGTTTCAACAGTGAATGACGGGCCGGATTGCCGGATTTCCACCGGCGATACAAACGTACCCGCCTCGCCCGAAACGGCGCATTGAATCATTTCGAACCGTTCATGCGCTAAAGCTGATGGGCCGCGCGTTTTGATAGGATTCTGCTGCGCCGGAAGGTATACCAGCGCATCGAGTTCAAGAGCTCTTGCCACTTTCTGTCCGGCGTAGACATGCCCTGCATGAATCGGATCGAACGTGCCGCCGAATATCGCAATCTTTCCATGCATATTTGCAAATGACGTGAGCGTAGTGCCGCCCGGAGCAGCGTCCATCTGCTCAATTATCCGCTGCGCAAGCAGCGCATCGGTATACGCAAGCTGCGCTACCGCCATGTGAAAAAGTTCACGGTGATTGGAATACAGCGAGTCAATTAGGCAGTGTGTGATCGGATACCAGTCAGCGCGCCCCTCGCTCGACGAGACGGGCGGCTTCCAAAAAGCATGATCCTCGGGAGTCAAATGAGTATGGTAAAGACTGGTCTCGACCCAGGCATTATCTGTCGTACGCGGCCCGTCTCCTTTTCCTTGATATATCAGCCTGCCCCTCGCTGAGTCGACCTCGAGTCCCGTTTCCTCGGTCAGCTCCCTGCCCATCGCTTGGCGCGCCGTCTCGCCGGGATCGAGCATCCCCCCCACTATCGCCAGCGCGCCACAGTCTCGTTCGACCAGCAAGACTTCGACTTCGCCGCTCAGTGGATTGGTTCTCGTAATCAGCGCATCTGCCGCCTGATTCGCCCCCCACTTGCCCAGCGCTCCACGGCCGCAGATTCCAGTCCTCCCCCACGGGTTAAGCGGTCGTCCCGAAGTTGGATCGAGCTGCACATCGCCTTCATAGCTGAAGAGTTTTCCCTCGGCTTTCCAGCGCACAAACGTTTCTTTCGATACGTCGGCGGGATCGGCGTAGCCGTTTACAACAATGGTGCGATCCTGCAAGAGAATAGAGGGCGACTCGTAAAAAGGCGGGTTATAGCCATCGAGCGGGCGCTCCCACGGACGCTGCCCAAGTAGAACGGGAAACCGCTCAGGATAACCCGCCGCGATTGCAATCGGGCCATCGCGCGGAGATAACCGCGGCGGCATGACCAATGTGTCAATTTTTTCCTTTGCGGGATCGAGCGCCGCCGCAATCATTGCATACCTCCGCGCGCAGCGCCGGGCGCAACGACCCAGAGCGGTTTATTATCGAGCGCGATCTCTGCCACGGAACCACGATTGAAGGGGATCCTATCAATCGAGTCGCGCGTGGCGATGGCTTGTGTATTATTGAGTGACGTAACTTTTAGCGTCTCACCCGGTAGTATCTCTCCTTCGACAAGATCGGGATACACCGCCTGAAGCGTACCGTCCTTCTCGACAAAACGAAGATGCGGTTCGCGCAGCTCAAAGCGCGCAAGCGGAACAGTTGGCGGATAGGGACGACCCTCCGGCGCCAAATACAACCCTGCACTTGCGAACCACCCGGTCGATCCCGCACCCGTGGTCAACAATAGTCCAGATGATTTTTGATTTACCTTCTGGCCCTTAAATTCCACGATATTGGTGGTCATCTCGGCGAAGTCACTCTTCGCGAGCGCGATCTCGCTTAACGCAGGCCCTCTGTCGACACCATCAACGGCGATTCGAATGCGCTGCCACGGCTGAATACGATAGTCGCCCTTTTCCACGCTGCGCAACAGCGCCGGAATATCGGCCGCCGAATACCTGATCAGATTTCCCTGGCTGTACATCGTGTCGGAATTGACGCCAACGATAATCGTCTGATCGTCGATCCAGTGACTGACTGCTTTTAACGTGTCGTCGCCGCCGAGCGCGATAATCATCTTGGCTTTGGCGACCCGTTCACGAGTCACTTTAGCGATCGAGACAATCTGTGTCGGCGAAATTTCAGCGCACAAATCTTTAACTACCTGGAGTTGGCGCAGGTGACTGCTCACCGTCCGCTGTCCGCATTCGCCCTGTTGTTCGAACTTCATCAGCAGCTGCTCGGGCGACATATGCGTTTTTTGCAGTTCACATTTAAAACTGCTTCTTTTAACGACCACCAGAATCTCATCGCGTGAAATTACAGGCCCGTCGCGGTCAAGTCCCTGATCGGCCGTTCGAACCGCAATCGAATCTGGCAGCGCTGCGGCTTTTAAATCGGGGAGAACAGTTGCGAATGCGGCGGTAGGTGACATAGGGTTCTCCTTACAATGCGATCTCTAAATTGCGAACGATGCGTTCTGGAATCCGATCCAAACTCTCGACAACAGACACGCCGTTGCGAGTGAACTCACGTAAAAGTTCAAGAGTTGCTCTCGGATCTTGGTTGACCGGCCGGGTGGCATCGATGACAACTTCGGTGCGGTAGCCGAGGCGGGCACCGTCTAGGGCTGACAAACCAACGCAATAATCTAATGCAAGTCCAGTCACCGACAGTTGCACGTCCGCCCGCGTCTCGCCGCGCGCAGCGGCGGCTTGGTCGATTATCTCTGCCAATTGCGTGTAACGCTCCCCTTTGAGATCGCAGAAACCGCTCAAACTGTCGTACTCTTTTTGATCACCCTTGATTACAGTGTAATCGAACAGTTCGCTGCACAGTTTAGGATGAAACTCCGCTCCCCAGGTTCGCTCGACACAGTGTACCGGCCAAACTTTCTGCAATTTCCCGTCGATCAGCACCTCAGAAAATGGCTCAAGCCGATGATTGACCGCGAAGCTTATATGATTCAGCGGATGTCTATCGGCCGTTGCAATAATTAAATCGTACTCTCCCGATTTCATCAGCCGGTTGATCACCGCGACTACCTGATCGCCCTCAGGAACACCAAGGGCTCCGTTGGGACAGAAATCATTTTGGACATCGACAACGAGGAGGACTCTCATACCTCATCCCCTCCGATAAATCCGTGCGCCATTGGCACGCGTCGTCCATTGCCGAATGCGTGGGGCGTGACTCGAATGGCCGGCGCCGCCTGGCGGCGCTTCCACTCGGATCTATCGAGTTTACGGAACGTGCTGCGAATAAGGGCCGGATCGAACTCGTCCCTAAAGCGCTGTAGCGCATCCGAGAAGGCCAAGCCTTCCTGCACTATCGTGCGCACCATTGGCGCAATTACGCTTGGATCCGCCCCCATTACCGCCGCGTCGATCTGATTCGGTTTCAATTCGGCACTGGGCACGCGATCAATTGTCGTATTCGGAATGAGCTCCCTTCCCGCGCGCTTATTAATATAACGCGCTAAATCGTAGACCCGATCCTTATCGACATCGCCAAGCACGCTAAATCCGCCGACCATATCGCCGTAAATCGTGCAGTTATCGAGCGCAAGTTCCGTCTTATTACCGGTGTTCAGCACCAGCCCCTGCATGCGGTTTGCATAATACATCAAATCAATCATTCGCAGCCGCGCCTGCACATTTTCGTCCGCGACGCCCACCGGTGTAGCCGCAAGTTCCGCGTCTTCATTAAGCGAATCAATGCACGCGTCGACCTGTCGTTGGATCGGCATAGTCTTGATTCGCATGCCGAGATTTTCCGCGAGGAGAACCGCATCGCTCCGCGTTTCACTGGAGTTGTACTGGCTCGGCATTGTAACGCCGACAACCTTGTCAGCTCCGAGCGCTTCTACCGCGAGCGCCGCGACCACCGCCGAATCGATACCTCCGCTGAGCCCTATAAAGGCGTGCTTGAAATTTGCTTTTTCGACGGCGCCGACACGGCGGAAATAATCTTTTATTCCAAGGACGAGAGCATCGTACAACTCAGCGGTTTGTTCTACTTCGGGCAGCTCCAATTTTTGTTCGGCGTACAAGTCGACGATCATCAGATCCTCCTTAAAGCTCTGACCAAGCGCTTGTATCGACCCCGAAGAACTCATCACCATGCTGCGGCCGTCGAAGACAACTTCGCCTTCATAGCCGTCGAAACTTCCAACGAGATTCGCGTAAATGAATGGTACGTGATGCGCGTTTGCGGTCGAAGAGATGAGATTCTGCCGGACTGGCAGCTTACCTAAATGAAAAGGAGAGGCCGATAAATTTACAATGAGCTCGGCGCCGTCTTTAACCAGCTCTCCGGTCGGATCCTGGCTATACCCTTCAGTCCAGAGATCTTCGCAAATCTCTGTGCCGATTTTTATTCCGCCGGCTTCAAGCGCGCGGTATCCACGCGGGGGCGCGAAATAGCGATCTTCAAAAAAGATATCGTAGTTCGGCAGCAGCGTTTTATCCTGAATGCCGAGAATGCTGCCGTCGTGGATGATCGCCGCGGAATTATAAAGGGTCGGCCGACCTCCAGATCGGGACTTTTCGAAGTCGACATCCACAAAGCCGACGATTACCGTAACGCCCGCGCTCGCCTCGCGGATTTTTTGCAGGGCGGCGAGATTTGCCGCGAGATAGTCGCGATTCCAAAGCAAATCCATCGAACAGTAGCCGGGAATTGCAAGTTCTGGAAAAACCACCAATCGCGCACCCTGCGAGCGCGCTTTGCCGATATACTCGATAATTTTTTCGGTGTTCTTTCCAATTTCACCGGGGTCGGTGGTAATTTGCGCAATCGCCACCCGGTACTCAGCGTGCGTTTTGAGTAAGCTCGCGCTGACAGCTTTCACCGCTTCTGGCGCATCGACTGCGACACTGGCGCCAGCGACGAATCCGGCATCGGTAAGCCCCTCAGGTTGTGTTGTTGCGTCTCGTTTTTGCTCGAATTCGGCCATCTCGTGAGCCCCCTTTCTCTCTAAATCGGCTACACGAGCAGTATGGTAATTTTTAGTGTTTGTCTCTATTCCGTCCAATATTTAACATATAGGGAGCGCTTAACTGCGATTTAGTAGATGAGACACGCTCAACGTAGATGCCAAAGGAACGGCCGAGCTATCCCCCGTTTTCTTGACAAAGGATGGTCACCATGCAAGCATTCTTGTGCCCAACCATTAGCTGTAATTGAGGAAAGAATGAGCAGTACCCACCTTCCCACCAGTTCAGAATCAGCGTCAGCTCAAGGAATTGAAGAATCACCAGCGGGGGGTCTTGTGATGCCAAAGGGAGACAGCTTGGCTAGTATATCAGTGAATCCGAGCAGCGAACTGCTCCAAACCCTCGCGGCGGAAGGACAGCATCACATCGTTGAGATGCTCAAACCTGAAAGCGAACTGACGGCAGAGCAGCGAAGTTCACTTATTGAACAGTTACAGTCGATAGACTGGAAGGGTTTCCACGGCAACGTGTACGAAGCCCCTAATCTCGCCAATGTCACCTCAGCCGACGCCATACATCTTGAAGATCGCCCCGCGATAGCGGCCAAAGTGGAAGAACTTGGTCGTGCGGCTTACATGAACGGCGAAGTTGCCGTGCTTCTCGTCGCTGGCGGGGACGGATCACGTCTCGGCTTCGATCGCCCTAAAGGATGTTTCCCAGTTGGACCGGTGTCGTCCGATTCGTTGTATCAAAAATTCGCCGAGAAAGTTCTTTCGATCTCGAAGGAGACCGGCCATGACGTTCCCTTTGTTATCATGACGGGTCCCTCGACTGACCGTCCAACGCGCGAATTTTTCGCTGAAAACAATTTCTTCGGGCTTAAACCGCAGCAGGTGATCATTTTCCAGCAAGCATCGCTGCCAACCGTTGATCGAGACGGGAAGCTCTTGCTCAAGGGTCCCGGATCTTTGCTAACAAACCCAAATGGCCATGGCGGTACGATTGAAGGATTAAATTCGAGCGGCGCGCTCGATCAGCTGCTGAGCCGTGGAATTCAAGATATCGTTTATCTGCAAGTTGACAACGTCATCGCTCCGGTATTCGATCCGTTCTCGGTTGGTATCCGCCGCTTCAAACGTGTCGATATCATAAACAAAGTCGTCGAAAAAGTTAGTGCACAGGAGAAGATGGGCGCGTTCGTTCGTGCCGACGGAAAAGACTGTGTCGTAGAGTACTCGGATCTCAAGGACCAGCAAAAGACTATGCAGACTGACGGCGGAAAATTGCTCTTCGGCTTGGGAAATGTGGCGGCACATATTATCAGCACTGACTTTCTTTCAGAACTTCGCAATCGGCACTTTCGACTCCCCTATCACGAAGCCTTGAAAGAAGTTCAAGCGTGGAACGGGGAATTTGACGCCGAAGGCACACCGGTGCGCGTCAAAATGCAGGGACTTAAAAGAGAGATGTTCATATTCGATATCATGCCGTTAGCTGACTGTCTCTGCGTTGAAGTTTCCCGCGCCCAAGAGTTTGCGCCGATCAAGAATGGTCAGGGCTCAGACAGTCCAGACACCGCCCGGGCGCTTTTGAGTGCCGAATATCATCGCTGGTGCAAAGAGGCGGGGGTCGAACTTCGTCCAGATTGTGTGCTTGAAATCTCTCCGAAATTCGCGTCTACCGCTGAACAATTCGCAGCCGAAGTAGCAAAAAGCAGTGAAATTCGGGATCTTCTTAGAGCGGCCGGCACGCGCCTTTACATCGGCGCGCAGTAAGCCGCTCCGACGGATATTCAATTGTGTGGTTAACGTACGGTGAAACCCACCGGCCCGACATCGATTACGGTGGCCTGATCTCCTTTTGCCAACACAACCTTCGCCGTAACCGTGTGTCGCCCCTCTTGCAGCGGCCAGCTCACCTGTTTTCCCGATGCGGGCGCTTCGCCTACGTATTGAGAATCCATATACCAACGTACGGAGGAAATGCCGCTGCTGCGATCGAGCGCTAGACCAAGCCGCTCGAATGCATCGGGGATGCGCGGATCCCGGGCGACAATTATTCCGGGCGACGGCACGAGAATCTGCGGCGCGTCGTTTTGGTTATTGCGCGGTTTTATACGCGGTTCACGACGGCTGAATATCTCGTCGATTTTTCTGCAACGCAGCACATCCCCCTGCGGCAGCGCGCCTGTCTCTGCGCAAATGGTGCGCGTAACGATATCGCCACGCCGCGGCAAGGGTGCGCCGTCCCAGCGCTGTTCGAGCAGCGCAAAAACCGATCGTAGTAAAACCGCGGGCGCCTGTGATGACGTCAATCCCCTCGTCGGCGCCCGATTTAAATTTCCCATCCAAACACCTGCGGTAAAACGAGCCGAGTAGCCGACTGCCCACAAATCACGGTAACCGCCCGAGGTTCCGGTTTTGACGGCTGTTTGCGTAGGAAATTGGAGTACTCCTCCTCGCCCAAATTCGAGTATGCGCGCATTCGGATCGGAAAGAATATCGCCGATGATTGTAGCGCTCTCCGCCGAAATGAGCGGCCTAGCTCTTTGTGCCGGACGCCCGTCGAGCGAGAGAACACCTTTTAGCTCGCCCTTAATCCCTCCCCGTGCAAGCGCCGCGTAGGCACTCACCAATTCATAAAGTGAGACCTCGCCGTTTCCGAGAGCCAGCCCTTCGCCATAGTGATCAGCGCTCTGGCGCAGGCTCTTAAAGCCGAAATCGCGCAGCGACGCGAGTAGGTCAGCGCGGCCGACAAACTCCGCCGCGCGCACCGCCGGAATGTTGAGCGAGCTACCAAGTGCCTCTCGCAGCCGCACCGGCCCATGATGAGTTCTGCTGTAGTTGCGGTAGCGGTGAAGTCCACCGCCGACTGGTCTGACCATGTCGTTATCTTCAAGAATAGTGGCGGCAGTCCAACCCCGCTCCAATGCTTGCGCATATACGAAGGGCTTTAGCGTCGAACCCGGCTGTCGCAGTGCACGGACGGCGTCAATTTGGCTCTCATTCTCGAGACTCGAAAAAGACCGATCGTTGACCCAGGCGAGGATTTCCCCCTTCTCGTGATCGACAACAAGTACCGCGCCATTAGAAATCTGGTTTGGCGCGAACCGCCGGAGCATGGTGCGGAGCGCCTGCTGAATTTGCCGCTGAAGCACCCCATCCAAGGTGGTTTGCACGCGTCCGCCGCGCGCGGATGCGACCCCTCGCGCATGGAGAAAATCGACAAAATGGCCCGCCTCTGTTGGTTCACGCCCCGGTCGCACTTCGAGTCTTGCGCGCACGTGTTCACGCTGGGAAGAATTGAGGTCGCCGCGTTCGAACATTCGCTGCGCAAGCTGATCAATGCGGCGCTCGAGCGCCGCTGGATTTTTCCGCGGACTGAGTTTTTCAGGCGCGCGCACCAGCACCGCAAGCGCAATCTGTTCTCGCAGATTAAGCGTGCTCAAATCTCGGTCGAAATAATATCGCGCCGCTTCAACAACGCCGCGCCTGCGCGCGCCGAATGGAACTTGATTCAGATAGAATTCGAAGATCTGATCTTTCGAAAAGCGCCGCTCGAGCATCTGCGCTTCGAATCCCTCGATCCATCGCGTCCAGATCGTGCGCGCCCGAGGAGTTATGATTCTCACGACCTGCTCCGAAATCGTGCTTGCGCCGCGCACTGCCCGCCCATAACGGAACAGTTGGGTAACCGCCTTGGCGCGCGCCTTCCAATCAATTCCCGCGTGTTCAAAAAAGCGGCCATCCTCAGCGCAAATAAACGCAGCGCGTAACGTCGGCGGAATTTGCGTCAAAAGGAGCTGATCGGCAACGTTAAAGCGGTTTTGATAACTAATGGTCAAGGCCTCGCCGCTACGATCCACATAACTCGGTCGTACGGATTTATCGTCGAGCGGCAAAAGCGAACTTGAGACCGGTCTCAGTGAAAAGAAAGTAGCTAGCGCCAGCAATCCCGACGCCAAAACCGTCAATACAAACGCTCTGCGACGCAATTTCATTTTTTCCACTCTTACCGCCGCGGGTTACTCGAGCGGAACATGCACCTCGGCTGGCAAACTTTCACCGTAAACCGCCGGCGTATACATCTCTTCACTGTGCGCGGCCGGCGCCGTGAACTCTCCCGCCGCAACCACCTGCACGAAGTGCGTAAGATGATACTGCCCTGGCTGGAGGTACTCGGCGTAAAAGCGCACCGAATCGTTTCGCTGCTCGGCGTGTGAGAATCCCCAGATTCCGAATCCCATGCCTTCGAACTCCCCGCTACGCCCGGAAAATCGTGAACCATCGGGGAACGAATCCGGCGCGGCGGTTGAATCAGCAACTGAGCTCGTCGCCAATTGCTGATTTATCACCTCAAATCCGCCGGCAAGTTTGTCCTCGAGCGCAACAAATGTGCGCGCTGCCGGTGCGATGACATACAGATCGACCCGCACCACGTCGCCCAACTTCAGGTTGAGCTTGCCGTTGACTACTTTCCAGGTATTTCCAGATTTGACGCTGTATTCGCGATAGAGCTCGATGCCGACGTTCTTTTCACCGACTTGCCGCTGTGGATATTCGAGCCCGACCGTCGCGTAACCGCGGCGACTTCCCGACTTACGTAGCATTAGTGTACGCTCTACACCCAATTCGATTGGCAGTATCGGACGTTCGAAAAATTTTACCGCGTCGACCGGTGAGGTAAAATGCGCCTTAGCGAATGCGTCCCCTTCCACAGCGGCGGAGATATCGAGCGGGGTATCGAAACTGCTCTCGCCGGCTGCATAACGGCGCAGCGCGTTGATACAGTAAATATTCTCCTGCGTATTGGTCCAATGACCGGCCCTATCCTGCTGTTTAACGATTCCTCGAACGACCTTGGTTATCCAATCCGTCGACATTCCGTGAGCGAGCCCCGGCTTGCTGAGCGCCGTCAGCAATTGACAACCGCTGCGCACGTCGCTTGAGTGATAGCGGAATCCGTACTGGTAAAAATGCGAAAAACTGACCGCATCGCTGGTTACATCGCCTTTCGTCATGATGATCGGTTTTATCGCCGCCGCTTCCGCATCCATCTTGAGGATGGAATACGTCTCCAGCAGCATCGAAAGCGAGAAGACATCCTGCTTTTCAAGCTCCTTGGTAAACCGCAACGCATCGTCCTTGGTTGCCATACCCGCCGCCGCCAACACGCGCAGAGCAATCAGGCGCGTCGCGAAGAGATCGTGCGCTCCGTAAAAGCTTAACCCCACAGGATCATTGCGCAACAGATCCTGGAGATATTTATAGAGACGATCGCTCACCGCAGAAGGCGGCTGGAAGCCAAGCTCTCTGAGCCATTCAAAGACCACTCCCGTATAGGCGCTCAAGTAAGGATCAATGGCTGCCGGCTCCGGCTTGAAGTACGCCATGCCACCGTTCTCGCCCTGAAAGTCAGGCGCCGACTTGAACAGTTCGTTAACGATTACCTCGGCGTTTTCCCATGTGAAGGATTGCGGAAGGTTATTCCCCCCCTTCAAAAACCACGCAGCCGCAATTGCCTTACTCATGCGCTGTTCCCAACAGAAAAACGGATACTTGCGCAGGTAGTCAAACGACGAGGAAAGATCCCCGACTAAACTCGGGAAAAGCGAAACGAGAAGCGTACCCTCACCCGGTCTCAAATCGCCCGGGACTTGGAGCGTCACCTGTTCTTGCGGCTTTTCAATTGCAACCGTCTGCATCACGCGCTCGGTTCAGATAGCCGTCAATACCGGAATCGAAAGCTTCAAACCATCACGCGCAGCGCCGGCTTCGGCGCTTACTTCGAGCGCAATCGGATCGAGAGACTCTGGCTTGAGATCGAGCGAAAATACCCGGCGTTCCGATGGAGCCAACACGACATCCTCAAACGTTCTCTCGCCTTTCGCCCCGCCACGCGCAGTTATCGTCAATTTCGCGTTCTGACTCGATTGCGAGCGGTTCATCAACGAAAAACGCGTGCTGAACGAATCGTTGAGGCGCACTATTTGCGGATTTACTGGGCGAATTTCAATGTCTTTTGAGACTGCGAATTCCGTCTCACCGGTTCCCATGCGATCACCACGATTGAGCGCAATAGCGAATACATTCCACCCGGTAAGATTTCCCGGCGCGCGGAATTTTACCTGGGCGCTACCCGACGCATCGAGCTTCACGGCTGGCCCCCAGAATGCAACGAATGAATCGACCGAGCGCAGATCATTTCCACGGCCGCCGTCTCCCGCTTCGGTCATTCCTTTACGCTCGAAATTCTGCCGTCCTATGATCTGGCGCAAAATGTTGTAGTTCACCACGCCGAGTGTGCCGAGCTGATAAAATCCCGCATAGACGTCGTACAGCGACTTACCATCCTTGATCAGATCAAACACCGCCTGATCCAAGACGGTAACGGCAAGCTCGCCCTTAACAGGCTTGCCAGCCGCATCGCGCGCGGCGATATGGATAGTCACTTCATCGCCCGGCTGATAACGCGGCTTATCCGATGACGCTTCGATCGTCAGACGCTTATCGGAACGGGGCACGGCAATCTGCGCGTACCCGGTACGGTAGGCGGGCTTTCCGAGATCCACGCCCTTTTCAATTGGAGCAGCGGCCGCGCGCGGAGACATCACTACCACGGAGAGATAAAATCCGGGTGCATACCGCGATTCAATCGGCACTTTGATAATCGACGCCGAGTCGTTCAGTGTTTCAATCCACTGTGTAATTACTCCTTCACGTTCGATTGAAACGAGGGCTTTAGCGCCCGGAAATGGATTTTGAACGAGCACGCTAGCGGTTTCACCGATGCCGTAGCTATTCTTCTCCGGTGTAACGCGAATCTGCTCGTCCGAATCGGACTGCCAAATCGTTTCACCACTGCCCACTACCCATCGTTCGAGCTTAGTCGAATGTTCCTTGCCGTTCGCATCGGCGACCGTTGCGATGATGCGAAGCGAACCTAGGTTCTTCGGAGTAAAGCGCACTTCGATCGGATCAGCTCCCGACTCAATCGTTTCCTCTTTTACCGGAATTATCTCCGTTTGGTAGTTCGGCAAAAACGCGTTTCCGGCCCCTTTTACCTGTACCACGCGCACCTCGTCGCGCTCTATTTTCAGGGTCACCTTAGTTCCCGGCTTCGGCGCTCCCTTCCCGTCTACTACCGTAAATCGGAACGAACTTTCCTTATCCT
The DNA here is from genome assembly GCA_964435675.1 of uncultured Bdellovibrionales bacterium. Lineage (GTDB taxonomy): Bacteria > Bdellovibrionota_C > UBA2361 > UBA2361 > CAYTAW01 > CAYTAW01. The sequence goes on along the minus strand of CAYTAW010000005.1, from coordinate 7,732 downwards.
TCTCGAATACCCAAGAATTAACACTCAAGCCGACGAAGCGCTCCCTGCCGAAATAGGGAATGCTTGCGAACCCTGCTATATTTTTGCCTCGTTCATCGGCCACCGCACTCTCAATTCTGAGCGCACCATAGACCATGGGATCGTCGCTTAGCGCGACCGTCGCGTTATCTTCGCCGCCGCTGCTCAGCGTGTACTCGCGCTTAAAAACTTCCTTTTCATCGGCCGAGACATATTCGCTGAATACGAAGTCGTCGAGCGCCGCTTGTTCGAACGAAAGCATCTGCGGCACCGCGGTGACGCTCAAACGCCCCTTAGCGCCCCCATACGCGCCACCTGCATGAAATGCAGCGCGCGTTTTAACATCGAGCGATGAGCCAGAATCAAACGTCTGCTTGCTCAAATCAACGGTTACACGGAAGGGCGCCGGAGTAAAATCGCTCACTAATACGCGTAATGGTTCCCACGCCCGATCCACAAGGGAAGACTTCAATTTGAATGAATACCACCCTACTGCTGCGCTTTTCGGTAGCGTAAAGGATCCGTCAAAGGTTCCATACTCGCTGAGTGAGATCTCCTTCTTCTCAAACACCTTCTTGTCGAGCGGATCGAGAACTTCAAGAAAATAATTTTCGCGCGGCGGCAAGATGAGAGAATCTTTATCTACGTCGCGAACGAAGATCTTGAATTGCACCGTATCGCCCCCACGGTATATCCCCTGCGCCGTTGTACCCCAGGCACGCAACGTTCCGTGCCGGTTCGGGATGATAGAGTAAAATTTCGTATCGGAGCGGAAATCGTAGTTAAGCGGCACAAGCGCAATATCGTCATCGCGAACGACACGCACGGCAAGTCCTGCCTGTTTTTGATCCCACTGATACAGGTAATCCAATCTTGGATCGATTACATTGGTACCGCCGACAACCGCAACGCCGGTTTTGTCCGTAATACCCTTGGTTTTAGACTCCGCGCCTTTCATCAGCTCCATGGCACGGCCTTTCAAGACTTCCACCGTCGCGCCCTGCACCGGTTCCCCGGTTTGGGAATCCGTTACCCAGACGACCGAATTGAAATGAGAGATTTTTACGTGCACTGAAAACGGCGTGCGCTGCACGAGGAATACCTTTTCGCTCGGATTCTTTTTCTTCTCTGATCGCAGCGATCCTGACACCAAACCAGACCCCCCGCTGAACATCTCTTTAATCGGCAGCGGATACTTGTACGACAGGTTCCGCACGTTATACGGAGGAAGCTGAAGCGTTCCGTTTTCGTATCCATGAGCAACCGTATATTTCTGATAATCGAAACGCAGATCGTTGATGTTGGTCAGATATATTGCGGGGGAAGTATCGACTTGGCTCTCAAGCGTCGAGAACCGTTCAGGTGACACGATGCGCGCGCGCCGCGCGCCGAGCGGAATATAGAAGTCGACATCCTTCTCCAGTCGGCGCTCGAAAAAGTCGGCAAACTGATCGCGCTTGAGTGTCAGTTGAAAACGTGTTTCAGCTTTAAGCGGACCCGGGATTTGGACTTCGTATTCGGTGTCATTCTGATGCGTTTCATACAGGCGATCAAACGCCGGCATCTGATCCCAACCGTCAGCGACGTTCTGACCGTATGGGTTCGGCGTCAACACCATCGCGTGCTTGAGCTGAGCAGTGGTCACTGGTGAGGAAAAGACGAGACTGATAGGCTGCATCGGATCGCAGACGCGCTCTTCTTTATTTCCCTCCTCTGGATCGGCGTATATTGTAAACTGAGGGTCGTCTTTATCCTTCTGAAGGGAGGAATAGCAGCGCACGCCGATGAAGTGGAAATCGCCCATTCCCGCGCCAGCGGTAAGCTCCTTCGCTGCCGTGGATTCCGCATTTCCCGATCGCGCAGTAATGCCCGCTTCGGTCTCAAGCGTGAAATTTTTTCCGGCCGATAAATCGCGATCCGGTTTTATTGCCCACCACGTTCCCTTTTCAAATGTGCTGTCGACGTACCCTTCGCCGTCGTAGGGACTATGCTCGAGCTCCGCTACGCTCGCTTCTACGCGCTGGCCACCCTCCTCTTTAAAGAAAACGTGTTTTCTAACTGACGATCGTTCCACCGGCACATTGCTCATCACGAAATATTGCGGGCGCTCGGGAGAAATATAGCGATCTAAATAGGAATAAGTGATTTCTGGGCGGCGAATAGTGAACGAAAACTCTTTTTCCTCGGTAAACGCGGCCGCATCCGGCACGGATGACGGAAGCACTTTGATAGAATAGGTCGTTGCCGGCAGCAGCGGCTTTAGTGTCGAGAGTTCACAGGCAAGGGTCGAGCGATCAAGCCAACGCCACTGACATTCGGGCTTCGGCGTGATATCAATCGGAATCTCGCTCGCATCACGCGACATTTTTCCGAGTGGCACGACCGGCTGATCATATAAAAAGATAATCTGCGAGATCTTTTGATCCGTTTCGACGTCGCCACTGGGCGTAACTTGAAGCAGCTTTGGCGCACCCTCAGCGAGCGAACCCGCCGCAAAAAATAAAATAACCCCGATCTGCGCCAAAAGGCAGAAAAAAACGAAACGAAATGTAGCGGACATATCCCTCTAGTGCTCCGTCCAAAATGTTATTTCACCCCGCCCTAGCTGTCGCAACGGAGCACTGCGACGGGAGGGAGCAAAGCAAAATTCTAGTACCTCATCAAAAAATCAGAAAAGCGACGCTTTTTTTAAGAAAGTTTTTTCCTCGAAAAAGTTTTTCACTCTCCCCCCGCCTCATACGCTCAATTAAAATTTTTTTAGTTGAAGTACGAGAAAAGAGAGAAAATGATAGCGCGATATACTAGCAAATCAGTGCGATTTTTTCGAGCACTAACGGAGAGCCAAAAACGCCACTTTTGCAAATTTCGTCTTGATGAACGTGTGGACCATGCTTTGAAAATGCGCGCAGTACACATTCTCACAAAACTTTCAAACGCTATCTTTAATTTAAAAATGCTCAAATTCTAATGATGCGATGCCTAGCGTGACGGGATTACCGACTTAATGGAATGTCAAGGATAGTATTTGCAATTTCTAGTATACCGAAAAGCGGATACAGGTTAGCCTATTTGCCGCTCGAAGGTCTAAACGGTGGGTTAATATTCACCAGCTATTCCATTACCAGGTACCATCACTTCCGCCGGAACTGTCGCCACTGAACAAGTCCGAAATACTGGACGATGTATCAGAGCCGCCAGACGAACCAAAGATACTGCCGCTGTCGCTGCTACTGCTGCTACTACTTGAAATATGGCTCAATCCTTCTAACACCGCGCCCATCACCGATCCGAGGTCAGTATCGCTGCTGCTCGAGCCGCTATAGGTTGACGAGCGATTTTGCCGATAGCGCTCTTGAGCTCTGACCTGTTCACTCATCTTTTGCTGGCGCTTAGCTTCACGTTTACTGGATTCTTTTTCAACCGCCTTTTCGGCGGCGGTAATTGCCTCCGATGAATCCGTATACGCAATCGTAATCCACCGAGAAGCACTATCGTAATCCGCATCGGCTATAGCCTGCTGCGCATTCCGAAGCGCGTCTGCTCCCGGACTGCCGGTGATAGTGATTCCATATTTTCCAGACCACCGCCCGGCGGCGTCAACGCTCGCTGCCGCCGAGCCTATATTTTCCAGCGCTTCACGCGCCATTGCATCCTCAGCCTTGATGGTTTTAACAGCCGAATTTATGCGCGACGCAATCTCCACCAAATCAGCGTTGAAATCGGCCCAATCGCCCCGCGACGCATTAGCGAAATTACTTTCAAGTTTTTCGAACGCGCTTGCTGCCCTAGATATTTCAACTTGGGATTGATTGGTATCACTACTATCCCGGATAGTGTCTCGTTCGATTTTATCCGAGAGCGTAACGGCTTTAGCAAGGCTCTGCCGAACCGCTGCAATTTGGCGAACGACCTCTTCATGAAGCTCGCGGTCCGCCTCGATTCCGCGCTGAACGGAATTGAGCGCATCTCTTAGATCTTCGAGATGGGAGCGCTGTTCGTACGGATCAACTGATTCGGCTCCTTTCGCCGCAAGAACTTCGTCATAGACGGGAAGGACCTTTTTTTCCATAACCTTAGAAGTGCTTGCACTGATGCGCGCGTCATGATCGATTTCGGAGCGCAGACTAACGACCTGCTGCTCGAGCTCGGTAAGTGCGGTCGCATTATCTTGCGTGATTGCCGCTAATTTCTCGCTCTTCGATTTAATCTCTAGTGCGCGATTTCCAGCAAACACACAGCAATCGTGCGCGCGTGTCAATTCAAGCGCCGCCTGGAGAATCTTTCCATTTCCAAATAGGTCCTCGGCATTACGAACGGCCTCACGCGAAAGGCGCAGGCTCTCTTCAATTTCCTCGACATTGTTTGCTACCGTTTTATCAGACTGCTCCTGAAGATCATCATCTTTAGCGAAACGCAACGACTTCTTTGCGTACGTATCGACCATTACCGTCAACGTTTCACGATTCATCGGAAGCTGCTTATCAAGGGCTTGCTGCTCGTCAGCTACCTTGGCGAGCGCCATGGCACGACCATCGACGATTGCTTGTGTACTGTTTAGATATTCGCGAGCTCTCGCTATCGACGTCAAAATCACGGAATGTAGTTCATTCGCTTCATCGAATATTCCGTCACTTAATGCTTTCGTAAGCCTTCAAAATTTTCGCCGGTTCGACGTCGAGCGTCGCGCCAATCTGAGTACGCGCAGTATCGACATCCGACTTAACTGCCGAAATCGCCGCTAATGCCGCAGTGCGCCTATCATTCAAGGCGACAGTCTGATCGACCCGCTCATGAAGCTGTTCGAAACCGGAGCTCAATTCTATTTCCGGCATCGTAGAATTCTCTTCGTCTGCATCGACTACGGCAATCGCCTGTTTGACATAGTCATCTCCGAGCTTCGAGATCTCGGCTAACCGCTCGCCAATCCAACTCGAGGGAAGACCTGATTCCGTCAATTGCCGCTCAACTGCCCGCAAACTCGGCACGGCCGAGGCGCGCTTTTGTTCAATTACCGCGACGATCTCTTTGATTGCGGTCAAACGCTCCCCGAGCACTCGGGCCGCGTCAAAGCTCTTCACCGGATCGATTTCTCGAAGTTTTTCAACCTCCGCAAGCTTGGCTTCGGCGAGCGGCACGAGCTTCTCTCCGATTTTGGGCAAGCTGAATAACTTCGAACCGGCCGTATCGCCTCGGGCATATTCGGACAATGTCTCGCCCAGTGTGCGCAAGTCAGCAATCGCTTCACGGCACGCAGTCACGAGCACCGGCGTGTGCTCTCGGCCATTTACGATACGACTGAGTGCGGTAGTAGCTACTTCGGAAAGAGAAATTGACTCCGCATCTATCTCCTTCATCGACTTGCTGAATTCAGCAACTTCCTCAATCGGAACGCTCAATGCTTCAACGCCATGCGTACTCGCATTGAACGCGCGCTTAATGCGCTCGCGATTTTTTTCGCTGAAGGAAACAGGCTTATCTTTCAGAATTCGCACCGCTTCGTCATAGTTTACCGCCGAGAGCAATCCGCCCCTGTTCAAAGCTGCTTGTGCTTGGCAAAGGATTTCTTCATTGGCGACAACCTGGAAGAGCCAGAGCTTTTCCAGCGCGTTTTTGGCGTCATGTGCGCATTTTGCCGACTCCGTACCCTCAGCAAACTTCACGAGCACTCCATTTTCTTTCAACGCCTGCTCTTTAAGCTGCTCGAGCTCCTCGAGTCCGGCCTCTTTCTGGGCCATACCACGCTTGAGCTTATCGAGCTTCTCGCGCGCCTCTTCACCACGCCGCCGGACCCCCCTATTCACGACGAATCCCGCGCCAGCCAGGGCGAGTCCGCCGAGAGCCGTGATTAATTCGACGTTGAACCAGAATCGGCTCGACGCCGCGGCGCGATCAGCCGCCGCAGTTATCTTTAAACTCGCCTGATTAAGCTCATTCTCGGAGGCTTGCAGAACTTCGGGGTAGGACGGATCCTTGGCACCATGCAGTTTCTGCACACGATCGAGCTTGTCGGCAATCGAGGTGAGCTGATCGCCCGCCGCCGAGGCGTGCGGAGAGCGCGACAATTGTCCGTGTTTTTCAACAAGCTCGGTGATTCTTTCCCCGTCGAGATTGTACGTTTTGAGCGCATTATCAATGGAGGTTTTGAGCGAACGCACCGCTCCCGATGCCGTATCGAGCGCTGCCGCGTACGCGGATTCACCTCGTTCCCACCGGGCGCGCGCTTCATCCGTGACTCCTTGGGTCTGTTTGAGCTCACCCGCCACTTGAAATGCGAATGAATGTCCCCGCGCAGCCTTGATATCGCCTTCAATTCCTTCAATACGTTTCTCAGCACCTGGATATTGAACTAATGCTTTGATTCGCTCGCCAACCGTCCCTGCGACTGCGGAACCAACGTCTGAGGCTGATTTATACTCCTTTACCGATAGCGCCCGCTGGGCTTCCTCTACACGTTGCACCAATTGCGGAACGTCGCTTGGATGAAGAAGATCTCCCGTTCTATTTGGGAAACGGGTATTTAAATCAGCAAGTCTCGTTTGATACTCTTTCAGCTGCTCCTCAGCGCTCTTCACGGCGACCTGAGCACCAGTCTGAGATTTTAGCATGCGCTCTTTTGAATCGCGGATATTGGCATTAAGGTCTGCTTCGATCCGCGAAATTGTTTTTGACACGCCATCGGCAAATCGTGCCGCTCTAAAATCGTTGCCCGCGATTCGCACATATTCGGGACCTTGCGTCCACGAGTTCTCATCTACCACTCCATTCGCTTCGTGAAACGGCGAGGTCGAGAAAAACCAGCCGCGACTCGGCTTACTATTCGTCGAAGTCGTAGTCAGGTCGGTAGTAATGATAAATAAACTTGCCCCTTTTACCGGCACTTCCGAGCGGTCGTCGCTGATTCCCGAGAATGCGGGCAGATCAAAAAGTTTCTGGCCAAGAAACATTTGAACCGACTCGCGCCCAGGATGCACTCTATGGTCATCCGCTGGATAGTGGAATTTAGAGGTATCGCCGAGAATAACCACGTAATAGTTGGTCTTTTCGAGCACTTTCGACAGCTCTCTAAGCTGATTCTCCGAGATCGCAAGTTTTCCGGATGCGTCCCTACCCACATAGACATGGACGTCTTTATTAAATTGATTCAGAACCTCCTGCGGACCCGCCACCTGCACAAAGGCGGCGTGATTAACTTCGAGCTGCCGAACGACTGCCGGTGGCTGCGGCGGGAGCTGCGCCTCGGCTTCTCCCGTCGGTAGCAGCGCAGCTCCGAGAACCGCTCCCCCGCCAAAAAACTTGGCGAAGGAGAGGCTTTCGTTTGGGCGGGCGGTGTTTTCCGCCACCCCGTGGTTCTCGCTAGTAAGCGAAGTCTGATCCGGCATATACAATTCTCCCAGCGGTCCGGCGGTTTAGTCCTGCACGGCCAATTGCTAAAAATTATTGTATGGCTTCGAGGAGAGCGGCCTTCATTCCGTCTACGAATCTCAGCTCAGCGGCTCTATGTTGCTCACGCTTCGCTTGGTTGAGCTCGCGATTCTCTTTCAGCATTTTAGCTTTTTCCTCCGAGAGCTTAACCAACTCATCCAAGGCTCTATCGAGCACGTCTACGTAATTTGCTTCAGATATAGCCAATGCATGGCTTCCCTGCTGAACTTCTCCCATCGCTTTGAGATTCTCTTCAAGAAGCTGACTCCTCGCGTCATTTACCGCATTAAGC
>CAYTAW010000004.1:0-25134 GCA_964435675.1 uncultured Bdellovibrionales bacterium | reverse complement strand
GTTCTTTCATATGAGAGAAATTGTAGCTCACTGCTCAGTGACCGTAAACCTGTTTAAATTCGCTCTATTTTGAGCGATTCGCCGACAACCTTGAGCAGGGATGGTTTGCCGTTAATGATGGTGTCTAGGACTACCTCGTGCCCCCATAATGCTTTCAAGTGCTTGAGCGTGTGTTCGGCGTATTCAAGCAACAAGTCGCGCCCTTCGTGGTAATGTTTCAGGTATAACGTACGATTTTTTCCGAAATCCGCGTCTTCGATCTTAATCACCGGGATCGAACCCATACCGACAGAACGGATCAAGTTCTCCTTTATCTCACCCCAGTTTTCGTCATCGGCAACTTTCGTAATCACCCGCTCTTTCCCCCGTTTTTCGTGCTGGAATAGTTCGAGATCGCGCATGATGTCGACGGTAAGAAAACGGCGTAAAAACGAGGAGTCGCGGTCGCTGCGGCGAACCTCGAAAATTTTTTTTCTCCCCGGCGTATCGTTTTCATCCATCTTCGCGATGTCGTCAGTGACCGTGTCATCGGTATACTCGCGGCCGGTTTCCCCGGTATTCCAGCGCCGCTCGATATCGTTCCAGAGCACAAAGCCGAGGTGGTAGGGGTTCAAACCGCCCGGATGGGGACGGAGGACCTGATTGTGGCGCACCAAAAATTCTAAATGCAGCCCTTGCTCGAGCTGCAGCGTATTTAGGATCTTATAGTGCCAGTAGCTGGCCCATCCCTCGTTCATGATTTTGGTTTCCATCTGCGGGATGAAATATTTGGTTTGTTTTTCAACGATGCGCAGCAGATCGCGTTGCCACTCGGGAAGATAACGATTATGTTCCGCGATGAATCCGAGCAGATCATCCTCGGGCTCGATCGGAACTTTGCTCAGATCGGGCATCTCGTATTTTTCTTCGGGATGTATATCTCGATAGGGATCCGGCGCTGGCTGTGCCTGCTCCCACTTACGCATGCGCTGCTGATCTTGATTCAGCTTCGTTATCGCAAGGTTGCGCGAGCACTGCATAGAGAGAGAGTGCGCGTGCTCGAGGATATCTTCGACGGCGTCGATGCCGATTGACGGATCCTGAATATACTTGTCGATGCGGTTGCTGTGAGATTTGAACATCTCGATCGTGTATTTGGCATCGAGTCCCGAGGTGAAGGTGAAATTATTGGCGAAAAAGTCGTTATGCCCGTATACGTGCGCAATCGTCAGTATTTGAAGCAAATCCGTATTGTCGCGCATGAGGTAGGCAATGCACGGATTTGTGTTAATCACCATTTCGTATGGCAGTCCGCTCGCGCCGTAATCGTACATCGTTTTTTGACGCTCAAAATTTTTGCCATATGACCAGTGGGAATAGTGCGACGGCATACCCGAATAGGCCATGTACCCCAGCATTTCATTATGATCGCAAATCTCGAATTCCTGCGGATAGCAGTTCAAACCATACCGATCGACGATCTCCCGAATGCGATCGTCCCATTCCTGCATTTCTCGAAGTGAAAGGCTCATGGCGTCGCTGCTGCAGCTCCTTCGCTCGTAGTCTTGCGCGCCGGCGAAAACGTGCCGCGCTTATCTTTATTCAGGAAATTCTGAAATCCAGCCCAGAGATCCTCTTTACGCTCGATCACCACGGTTTGAAAGTTCTCATGCGTCACCTGCGCGAAAATTTCGAGCATGCTGCCGCTATAGTAGGCGCTGCCTGCCGGCTTAATCTCGCCGTAGCCGAAGAGATTACAGACTTTGCATAGCTCGTTTGCTGCTTCGACGGCGCGATCGTTGTCTGAATAGAAATTGTCACCGTCTGAGCAATGGAAAGCGTAAATATTCCAATTGCTCGGATGATAGCGATCTTCGATAATTTCGAGCGCTTTTCTATAGCCGGAGGAAATATACGTGCCGCCCGATTCGACCTTATGGAAGAAGTCTTCCTCCGATACTTCCTTCGCTTCGGTGTGGTGCGCAATGAACACCACCTCGACATTTTGGTATTTTTGACGGACGAATTGATAGAGAAGGAAATAAAAACTGCGCGCGAGATACTTCTTCGCGGTTCCCATCGAACCCGACGTGTCCATGATGCAGAATACGACCGCGTTTGAAGATTCTTTCTCAGTCGGCACGACGTGGAAATAACGCATGTCGTCTTTGTGGAAAGGAAAGCGCTGTTCTTCGTTTTCGAAGTCAATGCCGCGTGCGCCGGTCACTGCGAGCTTTCGCTTGATGCGGTTTTTAGCCGTTGTTTTCTTGTCGAGCCGCGGGCGTATGCCAGCTTGCCGCAGCCCTTTACGGCGCCGCGCATTCTCCGAAACGATATTTTTCATCGCTTTGCGTTCGAGTTCCGGGAGCTCCAGATCATCGAACATGATTTCGATCAGTTCTTCAAGCGTGATATCCGTTTCTATTGCATCGACTCCGGGTTGATCGCCACTCTGTCCCTCTTTTTTATCAGGAGAACCTTTATCAACGACATCGCCCGGCTTCTGCTGTCCATTTCCCTGAGCGACTCCTGGCGAATTTTCACCGTAAATGAATCGATATTCTTTGATTGAGCGGATGGGCACCTTGATAATTTTGTCGCGATCGCGCCCGATGATCGACTCTTCCGCCAGAATATCGCCGATATTATTGCGGATAGTGTTTTTGATCTTCTGACGATGCCGCGCCCGGTCACGTGCGCTACGATCAGATCGCTGAGAGGTCGGAGTATACGGACGAAAAATCGTCGACATTCGTCGGCCGCCCTCTTAATCTTTCCACAGATTATTAGCCGCGTACTTGAGAATCGTATCCACGCAGCTCGCTGGATAACCGTTACGGATCATCTGCTCAACCATGCGATCGTACTTGCGCGACTGATCGTCGTCGCGAGTGCGCGCTTTGGTAATGATTCTCGAAACGTCGCGTACCGAGGCCATGAGCTTCTTCTCTATGGCTTCCTTGAGCGGCTCGTAGCTTTCGTACGTGATGCCTTCTCCCTTGCGGCTCATTGACCAAAGATAGGCGATGACCTCTTGGCGGAAGCCGTCCGAAGCCGTGCCGATAATGGCGATCTGCTCTTCGATTGATTTCATAAAGGCTTCATCAGGTTCGAGCTCCTCGCCGGTGTTGCGATCCTTCAGGCGCTTCTTGGTTACATATGCTTCCGCATGGTCGAGATAGTTCTGGAAGAGCGACTCGGCCTGCTCCTGGTAGGAGTATACGAACGCTTTCGTGATCTCTTTCTCAAGAATTTCTAGATATTCCTTGTGCAAGGTATCCTGCAGGAATTCGAGGTAGCGCTTGCGCACGTCGTCGGCAAGATCCGATTCTTTCACCATATTAACGAGCGCCTCGCGAACGCTAATCGGGTGGATACAGTTCGCATCGATATTATCCGAAAGCGCGTTATCAAGCGCCTTCATGATGAAGCGCGTCGAAATGCCGGTCATGCCCTCGTTTTTGGCTTCTTCCTTGAGCTCGAGCACGTCGATTTTCTTGGTCTTTCCTTTTTCGACCACTTCTTCGCCGTTGTACAGCTTGAGCTTCGTCATCAAGTCGCACTTGTTGGTCGGCTCGAGGCGCGAAAGAATCGCGAACATCGAAGCGACTTCAATCGTGTGTGGCGCTATATCGGCTGTAAACTGTGATTGACGGATGATTTTTTTGTAAATCTTCACTTCTTCAGAGAGCCGCATATTGTAGGGCACTTTAACGGTCACGATACGGTCGAGAATCGCCTCGTTCGTATGATCGGATTTGAAGCGCTTCCACTCGGCTTCATTTGAGTGCGCGATAATACAGGTATCGACATAGATCATGCCGTGGCGGCCCGGTGCGGGAATTTGCTTTTCCTGCGTAGCCGTAATCATCGCATGGAGGTACTCAGTCTCGTTTTTGAAGACTTCGATAAATTCCACCACGCCGCGGTTACCGACGTTGAGCGCTCCGGTCAAATCCAGAACACGGGGGTCGCCTTCGGAGTATAGGTCGAGCTTGGATATATCTTCACTGCCGATGAGCACGCTTGTATCTTGATTGTTCGGATCGACCGGCGGTACGACGCCGACGCCGCGCTTGGCGCGAATCGAAAATTCGGTGGTGTGGACCGGAAAATTTTCCCATTTACCGGCGAATTCGTCCTTTAGGCGGTAGCGGCAAATCGGGCAAAGATCACCTTCGATTTCGATACCGAGCATCTTACTGAATTCTTTGCGCAGATGGCGCGGAATCAGATGCAGCGGCTCTTCTTGCATCGGACAGCCTTCAACGGCGTAGAACGGTGGGAGACGCGTGAGTCCCTGCTTGATTCTTTCGACGAGCGAGCTCTTTCCTGATCCGACCGGCCCGACGAAATAGAGCACCTGGCGGCTCTCTTCACCCTTAAGGGATGCCGAGTGGAAATACCGCACGATCTGATTAATCGTCTTTTCCATGCCGTAAAATTCGCCGGCAAAGAAATTGAAAATGCGAAGTTTTTCGCCTTTGTAGATTCTCTTGAGCTTTGGATTCTCGTCGAGATTTATCTCTTCGTGCCCTTCGGACACGATCATGTCATAGAGGCGCTTGTGCGCGAGACGGGGAATTGTTGGGTTGCTGCGAAGAAGCTCGAGGTACTCGAGCATGGTGCCATTCCACTTTGACTTCTGTCTCGACTCCCGATCGGCGTCAATCAGTTTCTTGAAGTCTTGAGTCATGATTCCCCCGAGTAAAACCAAACGATTAAACAGTTCTTCTACCGCGTATACTGCTGAATACTATTCTCCCATGATACCATACCATCGAACCATCCATAGATTCCGATTTCGGTAGCACTGGTTAGTCTCTGCTGATTATGATGTCGGATGTCGGTGAAGTTATTCAGCTAATCGAATGCTCATGGGCGGAAACGATGAACGGCGTTTGCGATGCACTAAAATCGGTGGGATTGACGCAAAAAATGCCCCGCGGACTTTAAACCGCTTTGGGTATGTCGATACCTCTGGGAAATTATCGCAATTCTGCGTAACTATAGGGGGCTTGTACTGCGGCGACAGCCACGTGTGTCGCGCCTTTTTTGTGTAAGAGAAGATCGAAATAATGCGCTGGAAGTCGGCAGTAAGGATAGCTAGAAAGCTCATCTTCGACGAGTACGACTTCGGTGTCTTTTTTAACTTGTTTTGATTGATCCATTTCGTACCGGCTATTTCTGGACGTATATTTGGCGGCCATAAAACTCTCCAAATAATTTGAAAAGGTTTCTATCAAAAACAATTATCCAGGCGCTATAACCTCGTTCCTGCTGCCCCTAAAAAACCCCTTCAAAGCCCACAATCTTCATTATACTCGACAGCCGATAAAGCAAGATGGCAAATCCGAGTATTTCTATGAAATTTTCTTAGATCGTCGTTACTATTTGATATTACAGCCGCTTTTCATTAGAATGTGTGTTCTAATCTTCGTAGAGATCAGTGCCGTTTAATGAATCCCAAAAAGCCAAAGTGGAATCAAGATGCCTCCCGTGATGATGCCGTACAACATGGATTGAAAGAGGATGAATATAATCGTCTTGTCGAGGGGCTGGGCCGCCCGTTGACGATTCTCGAAGTGGGAATTTGTTCGGCCCTTTTCTCTGAGCACTGCTCGTATAAAAGTTCGAAGGTGCATCTGCGCACGCTTCCTTCAGAAGGAAAACGGGTTCTGCAGGGTCCGGGAGAAAATGCCGGCGTAATCGATATTGGCGATGGAAAAGCGGTTGTCTTCAAAGTCGAAAGTCACAACCATCCTTCATTCATTGAACCGTTTCAAGGTGCAGCAACGGGCGTCGGCGGAATTCTGCGCGATGTATTCACAATGGGTGCGCGGCCGATTGCGCTTCTGAATTCGCTGCGCTTCGGTAAATTGGATAATCCGCGCACAAAATATCTCTTGAATCGCGCCGTCGCCGGCATCGGGGGCTATGGAAATTGCGTCGGCGTGCCGACAATTGGCGGCGAGTTATATTTTCACGAATCATACGACGGCAACTGCTTGGTGAACGCCTTCGCGCTTGGATTGATTGATTCTGATAAAATTTTCCTTGGAAAAGCCGCTGGGCTTGGAAATTCGGTGTTTTATGTCGGATCGAAAACCGGACGCGACGGCATTCATGGCGCAACTATGGCATCAGAATCGTTCGATGAGAATTCGGCGGAGAAAAGGCCAACCGTTCAGGTCGGCGATCCTTTTCAGGAAAAGCTTTTAATCGAAGCGTGTTTGGAGGTAATGGCGACCGGCGCAGTGATTGGCATCCAGGATATGGGCGCGGCGGGAATGACAAGCTCTACCTATGAAATGGCCGAACGAGCCGGCACGGGCGTGCGTATCGATCTTGATCAGGTGCCGCAGCGTGAAACGGAGATGAATCCCTACGAGATTATGCTCTCTGAATCTCAAGAGCGCATGATTATTGTAATCGAGAAGGGACGTGAATCCGAGGTGTTTGACATCTTCCGCAAATGGGATTTGGACGTGGTGCGCATAGGTGAAGTGATTGAAGGTGATGCGGTGGAACTTTATTGGCACGGTGAATTGGCTTCATCGATGCCGGTTCCGGTGCTGATGGGGGCGGTTCCTCAACACCGTTGGCCTGAGCGGCCTGCCGATGATTACGAGCAGAAGATTTCATTCGATGTCGCTTCTTTCGGACAACCGGATGACCTTTCAAGTGTTTGGCTCTCGTTGCTGGGCTCGGCCAATTTATCTTCACGACATCAGGTATACCGCCAATATGACTCAACCGTTCGCACGAATACGGTAATTCATCCCGGCGGAGATGCCGGACTAATCCGTATCAAAGATGAGGCGCGCCCCGACGCTCCCGAAAAGGGAATCGCGATAACGCTCGATTGTAATTCGCGTTACTGCGGCATTGATCCGCGGCTCGGTACCGCACTTTCACTTGCGGAAGGCTGCCGCAACCTCTCCGCAGTCGGAGCGGAGCCCATTGGCATCTCTGACTGTCTCAACTTCGGAAGCCCGGAACGTCCTGACGGGATGTGGCAACTTGCAGAGGCTATTCGCGGTCTCGGCGAGAGTGCGCGCGCCTTCGCGCTCCCGATCGTCAGCGGCAATGTCAGTCTATATAACGAAACCAAAGGTCGCTCGATTCTTCCAACGCCGCTACTTGCGGTAGTCGGACTGATGCCAGACGCATCCCGAGCCGTGGGCGCGCACTTTATCAAGAGCGGCGATGCCATCTTGGTAATCGGCGAGTGCAAGCCCGATGAGATCGGTGGGAGTTCCTATCTTGCGGAGCATGCGGAAATCGAACGCGGCCGTCTCCCGGTGCTCGACTATGACAAAGAAATAAAGACCGGGCAGTTTATACGCGACCTTATCGCTGAAGGAATTATTTCATCAGCGCACGATATATCGAGCGGCGGACTGGCGGTGGCGCTTGCCGAATGCTGCATTAGTGAGTATTCATCAATTGGCGCTCACGTTTCACTCACTCAATCTGATGGAAGAAAAGACGGACTGCTCTTTGCCGAAAGCGGTGCTCGCTATATCGTCTCGTGTCCAGCCGAGTCGAAGGAGCGCATCAAGAAATTGGCGAAAAGTTCCGGAATCGCGATTTCTGCCGAAGGAGAGGTGGGCGGAGCGGTAATCGAAGTTAAGGGGTTGGCGCGGTTGGATATCGCGGCGGCTACCAATCAGTATCGCAACGGACTGTCGGAGCTGATCAGCTAACGTTTTTGCCCGTATCGGATTCGTATGTTTGATAAATTTCGCGAAGAGTGTGGACTGATGGGAGTGTTGAACGCTCCCGAGGCGGCGAATCTTGCCTATCTCGGTCTATACGCGCAGCAGCACCGCGGCCAAGAGGGCGCCGGCGTTGTATCGCACGATCTGATCGACGATGAATCTCGGTTTTTCGTTCATAAAGGACTCGGTCTCGTCACCGACGTTTTTCAACGATTTGATTTTTCTAAATTGCCGGGCAGACTCGCGATCGGACATGTGCGCTATACGACGGCGGGCGGCAACCGCCTCGCTAATGTGCAGCCGTTTTATGCCGAAACGACGCTTGGCGGATTGGCGCTCGCGCATAACGGTAATCTGATCAATACCGAAGAATTGCGCCAAGAATTGATGAACGACGGAGCAATTTTCAATACGACGTCGGATACGGAAATTTTCATCCATCTGCTGGCGCGTGCGCCTCGTCATTCGGTTCTTGCTGAATCCGTCATCGAAGCCCTTAAAAAGGTCCGCGGCGCCTATTCGCTTCTTATTATGTTCAAGGATCGCTTGATTGCAATTCGCGATCCGAACGGTTTTCGTCCGCTCGCGCTGGCCGATTTGAATGGTGGAATAATCGCTGCCTCAGAGACCTGCGCGTTCGATCTTATTGGCGCTAACTATTTGCGCGATGTCGAGCCCGGAGAGGTCGTTGAAATCTCGATGGACGGTTCAATGAAGAGTTACTTTCCGTTTGGCGCGAAGAAGCAATCACCATGCATCTTTGAGTATGTGTACTTTGCTCGGCCCGATTCAAACGTCTTCGGCGGCAACGTGTACCGCGCACGCAAGAATATGGGTATCGAGCTGGCGCGGGAGCAGAAAACCGAAGCCGATGTGGTTATCCCGGTTCCCGACTCCGGCGTGACGGCTGCGATTGGATTTTCGCAGGAAACCGGTATACCGCTCGAATTGGGATTGATTCGCAATCACTATGTCGGCCGCACCTTTATCGAGCCGAAGCAGTCCATTCGCGACTTCGGCGTGAAGATTAAATTAAATGCAAACGCTGATCTGCTGCGCGGCAAGCGCGTAATAGTCGTCGACGATTCAATTGTTCGCGGCACGACCTCGCGTAAATTAGTTCAAATGCTGCGACATGCGGGCGCCAGTGAAGTCCATATGCGCGTCTCGTCTCCGCCGACGACGGATCCCTGTTATTACGGCATTGATACTCCGGAGAAATCGGATTTGATCGCTGCGAAAAAGAGCATACCGGAGATTGCGCAATATCTCGGAGTCGACAGTCTGGTATATCTGAGTATAGAAGGGCTCTACCGCGCCGTTAATTCAGTGCGGGGCAAGTTTTGTGACGCGTGCTTTTCGGGTAAATATCCGATCGGCACAATTAACGCTTCTGATAAGCAACAGCAAAAGCTTTTCGACGTCTAAGACACCTTAGAAAATCACCGCAGCGTTTAGAAATTACGCTATTTACAGATTACGCTGCGATTCCTCTGTTCAGGTTGATAGGAATCGCCATTTCGACTGTCTATTGCCCGAGGGAGCTTTTGATCGCTTCTCTTAGCAGAAAACTTCTTTTCGCTCCGTCAGTTACTTCAACAAGATTGTCGTATAGCTGTGGGTCGACGAGGAGGGCACCGAGCGTGCCGCTTCCCTGCGAGAGCGCTTCGGAGGCTAGCTGCAGGTTCTTAGAAGTCTGATGAAGATTGTCCATCACTTCTTGCAGGCCATTCGGCGATTTATTGTAAACCATGTCATGGATGAATCCGTCACCGTGCTGAATTTCATTGGCAATCGCCGACAATCCGTCCGACAGGAGCGCCATTTTCTGCGCGGCGGTTGAAAGAGCGTTTACCGTATCTTTTCCCGTCGGCTCGTAAATCAGTGCGTGCAGTATCCCTTCGCCGCCGCGCACATGATCGGTAATTTCGCTAATACTCTTCAAGGTCTTTTCGAGCGAGGAGAGAATCTCGTCACCGTCTTTCTTCGAATAAATGAGCCGGTGCACGAACCCGTCACCGTCTCGAATTGCATTGCCTAGATCCTTGAAGGTCACGGCAGCTTCACGCACGGCGGGGGCTGCCGATGAATTGAAATCTTTGAGCAGCACATTAATATTTTCGGCAATCTCAACAGTCTTATCGACGACTTTTTGAGCTTTGGCGAGCACCTGAGCCATATCTCCGCTCTCTTCGCTGCGCAGATACGAGTTCGCCGCAACGGCGTTGCCTTGCGCCCCGGTGCTGATGCTAATGAAGCGATCGCCGAGCAGTCCTTGGGTTTCGATAGTTACCACCGAATCGGTGCGAATGCGGTCGAGATATTCCTCGTTGATGAGCAGTTTTACATGAACGTTCGGATCGTTCGTTAGTTTCGCGAACGAAACTTTGTCGACGCGGCCGATAGATATGCCGCCAAGACGGACCGGCGCTCCGGGCGCGAGTCCTTTGATGTCGCGGAATGCTACGTTGAATTCGATTTGGGATGCGAAAATCTGACGCTCCCGGCCCATCACGAAGATGCTCATGACGAGCAGCGCGATCGAAAACACGATGAACAGCCCAGCTTTTATTTCGTTGCTCAAGACCATAGCTATCTACCTGTGGCAGCTTCCTCCCAGTTACCGGTGACGAACCGTTGTATGTGCGGGTTACTCGAGAGTACCTCGGAAACCGGCCCGTCGGCAACGATGCCGTTTGCATTTAATAGAATCCAGCGGTCAGCGATGCGCTTGGCGCTCTCAATGTCGTGCGTCACCGAGATGCAGGTCATCCCCATCTCCTCGCGCAGCCGGACAATTAAATCATCAATCATGCGGGTCGCCGTCGGATCGAGGCCGGTGGTTGGCTCGTCGAAAAGCATAATTGGCGGTGAGCTCGCCAAAGCGCGCGCCAGACCGACACGTTTCTTCTGACCACCTGAAAGCTGCGGCGGGAACTTTTTGGCGACGTCCGGAAGCCCGATAACTTCGAGCCGGGATTCAACTATCGACTTTATTTTGCCCTCGTCTTTTTCGCCCCGTTCGCGAAGGGGGAAGGCAATATTCTCGTATACGGTCAGCGAATCGAATAGCGCGGCGCCCTGGAACAGCATGCCTACATGCTCGCGCATTTCATGTCGTTGTTTTTCATCGGCTGAACCGATCTCTTTCCCTTGCACGAAGATTTGGCCGGAGGTCGGACGGAGTAGGCCGATAATCATCTTGAGAATGATTGTTTTTCCGATTCCGCTTGGACCAAGAAATACAATTCCTTGTCCGGCGTCGACCGAGAAATTGAGATCTTTGTGCACCTGCTGCTTGCCGAAGGAGAGCGAAACATTCTCAAAACGGATGATCGGTTCAGCGGCCATTATCTATCCGAGAAGAATCAATATTTTGGTGATGAAAAAGTCAGAAACGAATACGACGATCGAGCTAATCACTACCGCTTCGGTGGTCGTAATGCCGACGCCTTCAGTTCCGCCGCGCGTGTTCAAGCCCTTGAAGCAGGAGATAGTCACCAAAAAAAACCCAAAGCATCCGGCTTTGATGAGGCCGTCGAAAACATCTTTGATTTTGATCGTGTAAATAATCGAGCGGTAATAGGTGTGCAGTGTGATATTCAAATCGTAAACGGCAACGACTAATCCTCCGTATACGCCGATTAAATCGGCGAGCACGGTCAACAGCGGCAACACTATCAGCGCTGCAATTACTTTAGGTGTTACCAATTTTCGGATTGGATTCGCGCCGAGAGCGCGCATCGCGTCGACCTGCTCAGTGACCACCATTGAGGCTAGTTCCGCCGCTATCCCCGCTCCGACGCGTCCGCAGAGCATGACCGACGTAAGAACCGGGCCGAGTTCCCGCACCAGCGAGAGCGAGACGATATTGCCAACGTAATTCTTGGCGCCAAACCGGTGCAACCCGTATGCGGTCTGAATCGCGAGCACCATTCCGGTAAATATCGAAGTCAGCAGCACAATAGGAATCGACCGGACGCCAATCACGACTATCTGTTTGGCGAGTTCGCGCAGATGGACCCCCTTCTCGATGATGTCTCGCCAAATCTCGCGCAGCAAAAGAGCGTATGCGCCGAGCGACTCAAGACAATATTGCAGCTGGGGGACTGGGGTGTTCATTTAGGAAGCGGCCGCCTCGCCGACATACTGTCCGAAACTCATTCGGAGCCGATCGAGCTGTGCGGCGAATTCGGCCGACACAACGCCGTTTACGTCGAGCGCTTCCTTTGGGGGAGCAACCCATAAAACGTAATCAACAAAGCAGTCATCGTCTTTGTAGGAATAGGTAGTCAGTTGAATGGGCAATCCCTCGCTCTGGGCGTCGGCATCAACCATATATAGCCGTCGTCCGGAGAGTTCGACATATTCTTGCTTGCGAATTTTAAGTTTTTCGAGACCGACAAAAATCTGGCGCGCCGAGCCGCGCAGCGACGCTTTCTCCCGGTACCCGCAGCTTCTTAGCGCTGTCACATGCCCGGTAAGATTCGAGTCATCGGAGCTAAAGCGCAGTGAACTATTGTCTCCATTTTGCGCTTCAGCGTGATACGCCGCTGATGAGCGTGAAACAAGTTCGATTGGCATACTTTTTTTCGACGACGAGCAGCCGGCAGGGACCGTCGCCAAAAACACCAGCGACACGGTGAGTGCCGTGTGAATCATCCGATGTGAAAGCGCGATGGTCTGTGAAAGCGCGATGGTCATGAGCGTCGATGTGTCTGTGTTATAGTGCGAATAGCGTGCGTAATAAAGCCGATCCGCGTACGGTAATCTATCATAATCGCTGAAAAGGAACACACCCCAGTTTCGGACTCGCGCACTGGGCAAATTCTGGTAGGATAAGGGCAAATCCCGTTTCCGAGCCTCCGAGTGGCCAAGTCCGATGATACGTTTGCATGCTGTCCGCAAAGCCTACCCGCCAGATCAAATGGCGCTGCAAGGCATCGATCTCACTGTACAGCCGGGAGAGTTTCTCTTTATTGCCGGCGCGAGCGGCGCCGGCAAATCAACGCTTCTTAAGCTCTTCTACGGCGCGGAGTTTGCCAGTTCGGGGCAGGTTGTCGTTGCCGGCCGAAACTTAAGCAACGCGGAGGCGGACGTAATCTCTAACTTGCGACGAGAGATCGGCATTGTTTTCCAAGATTACAAGTTGCTGCCGCGGCGCACCGTAATTGATAACGTGGCGTTCGGGCTGGAAGTGCAGGGGGTTTCCACTGGCGAGCGTCGGCGCCTGGCTCTGCGGCTGCTCGACGCTATCGGACTCGCCGATCGCGCGCAGGCGTATCCGCGAATGCTTTCCGGTGGTGAGCAGCAGCGTGTCGCGTTGGCACGTGCGCTCATTCACCGGCCGAAACTGATTCTTGCCGATGAGCCGACAGGCAATCTCGATCAGGATATGAGCAATATTGTGATCAATTTGCTGCTTGAAGCGAACGCGGCGGGCGTCACTGTTGTTGTTGCCACCCACAACTTGGCGATTATCGAAGAGTTGAATCAGCGCACGATTGTGCTCGACCGCGGCAAGATCATCGGCGATTTCGATTCGCCGCGAGGAGGAGAATAGTCATGCGTGAAAATAACGCCGTCAATGAGCGGCTCGGCAAACGCGTTGGACTGGTGCAGCTCTGGGCTGAAGGAGAAGAGATTTCGCGTTTGACCGCGTCGGGCATGGCGGCGCAGGCGGTTAAAATGGCGGCGGCGAGCATGCGCGCATCCCCCTTTACCGCTTCAATGACATTGCTGACAATGATTTTTTCGCTCTTTGTTTTTGCAGGATTCCTGCTCTTTGTCGAGAATGTTAACCGCTCCTTGGTCGGCACGCAGAACGAAATCTCGATGAGCGTGTATCTGCGCGACTCGGCCAACGAAGGCGACCGGCGCGAACTCGAGGATTTATTCGATAAGTCGGGCATAGTCCGCACGAGGAATTTCGTTGATAAGGCGCAAGCGCTGGAATCGTTTCGGCGCGCGGTCGGCGGCGAGTCCCCATTAATCGAAGGCATCGAAGGCTCTAATCCTTTGCCGGCTTCGTATGAACTGACATTTCGCTCGGTCGATGAATTGGAGAAACAGATTGAAGCGCTCGCCGATTCCGTTCGGCAGAAACCGGTCGTCGAGCACGTCGATTACAGCAGAGGGATGATGAGCGCGATTATTTCCGCGCTGCGCGCGGTACAGTATGTTGGCAGTTTCGCGATCCTAATGATGCTCTTCCTCAGCGGGTTTATCATGACCGTGGCCATCCGGTTAGCGCTTTATGTGCACCGCGACGAGATAGAGATTATGTATCTTGTCGGCGCGACACGTACTTTTATACGCGCGCCTTATATGATTGAAGGGTTGGTTCAGGGAATCGCGGGATCAATCTGCAGCGTTTTGCTCCTGTACGTCGTTTTCTCACCATTGCGCAATTCGATCAGCGGACCCGTCGCCAGCCTGCTTTTGGGAGAGCCACGCTTCCTTTCGTTTGGCTCCATGATTTTGGTATTTGCGCTCGGTATCTTCGTGGGAATTGTCGGCAGCTATGCAGCGGTGCGTAAAGTTTCTACGGTGACTATCGGAGAATAGTGATGAGGCGCATTCGCTTCTCCGTATTATTCTCTATCGCGCTTGCGTTTACCTTCTTGGCGAGACGGGCGGTATTTGCACAGGAGGAGGGGGGAGATACCCACTCACGTCTCGAAGTAATTGCCGCAAAAGTCGACCAAGAGACAGCCCGTTTGACTGAGCTTGAGCAGCGACGCGTTAAGCTTTCGGGGGAAATGTCCTCACTCAATAAGTCGGTCGCTGAGTCGCAGCGCACGTTGACCAATTTGAAATCCAAAAATGACGCGCTCGAGCGTGATCGCGCCACCATTGAAAAAGAGGCGCAAGATACCGATCGCCGATTGATCGAATTGAAGGTGCTTACTATGCAGCGAGTGCGCTCGCTGGCGATGCAGCGTAAGGACCGGCTGATCGAGCAGGTGGTGCTCCGTGAAACGGGCGAGAGTTTTTCGCGTCGCGTGTTTTTCTTCAAAAAAATTCGCGAACAGGATGATTCGCTGACGCGGGACCTACAGAAGCTATTTTCGCAGAAAAAAGATCACATTATCGAGTTGAAATCGCTGCTCGACCAGCAAAAGAAGATTGAAAAAGATCGCGCACAGCAGCAACGCTCGCTCGAGGAAAAGGTGCGTAAGCTTGATCAAGTCAAGCGAACGCTGCTGGAAGAGAAGGCAAAGGCTGAGCAGGGGCTTGCCGAGCTGCGCGCCGAAGCGTTGCGGCTCGAAACGGTAATGGTCGGTTTGACCGGAGGAGTCCAGGAAGATGCCGAAGGATCATCGTCTACCGAGAATACGGAGCCAACCCATGCGCCAATTATTACGGTGACGTTCAGCGGAAAAGGGCTGCGTTCCAACGGACATAATCCGCCGCTTGAAGGTAAGGTGCTTCAGCGCTACGACCAAACGAAGGGCAAGGGATTCGAGAGTTTCGTGAAAAGCAAAGGGATCGAAATTCAAGCGGCGCAGGGAGCCGCGGTTACTGCGATCGAGCGTGGCAAGGTCATGTATCGCGGGATAATGCCGGGCTATGGGCAGATCGTGATTCTCGATCACGGCGATCGCGAGTATTCGCTCTATGGACGCCTCGCCGAAACTAAAGTTGAGCAGGGAGCGGTAGTCGAGCGGGGAGCGGAGCTGGCGCGAACCGGAGCGGGTGATGACTTAGGCCGGAACTTTTATTTCGAAATTCGCAAAAACGGAAAACCGCTCAATCCGGCGCTCTTTATATCCGCCTATCATTAACTATTTTTCCGAGCGGGCGCGGTGGCGTCTGAGTAGAATCGAAGCGGCGAGCGAACCGCCGAGAATCAAACAGATAACTAGGAGCGAGATGCCGTTCGGGATCGGATATGTTGATTCGAGCACCATTTTAAGCCCGACAAAGATCAAAATCAGCGCCAGACCATACTGCAGCAAATCAATCTTGTGGATTGAAGTTGCCAGCAGGAAATACAGGCTGCGCAGGCCGAGCACCGCAAAGATGTTCGAGGTAAAAACTATGAATGGATCGCGTGTAATACCAAAAATCGCCGGAATCGAGTCGACGGCGAAAATTAAATCCGAAACCTCGACGCTGACCAGTACAAGAAAAAGAGGCGTCGCGAAAAGTTTTCCGTCAATTCGAGTTACGAATTTTTGGCCATCATAGCGGGGAGAAAGGGGGAGCAATTTCTTGACCTTCTGGTAGATGAAATAGTCTTCCGGCTCAATTTCGTTTTCTTTTTGGAAGAAAAGCTTGATGCCGCTGCCGATAAGCAGGGCGCCAAAAACATAGAAGGTCCAATGGAATACTTCGAGCAGGGTCGCGCCGAGCCAGATAAAGAGTCCGCGCATCAAAATCGCACCGACGATGCCGAAAAATAGCACGCGCTGCTGATATTCCTGGGGAACGCGAAAATGCGAGAAAATCAGCATGAAAACGAATAGGTTGTCCACGGAGAGGGAGTATTCGATCAGATATCCAGTGAAGAAATCGACGGCGGGCTTGGTGCCAATTGAATAATAAATGTAGCCGTTAAAGAGCAGCGCTACGCTAATCCACAAACAAGTGTAGAAAAAGGCTTCCCGCATCTTCATGGTGCGGGCTTTCCGTCTAAAGACCCAAAGATCGAGGACGAGTAAAACGGATATAAGGGCCAGCGATCCGACCCAGTGTGAAGTCATTTAGCGCTCCGCCCAAAATGTATATCCTCGCGCCATAGCTGCCTCTGTTGAGCAGTACGACCGGCTTGCCCCGAGCATAGTCGAGTCGCTCGTGCTTCATGCAGTGACTGGAAACGGGTATCTTTTTTAAAAAAGGTGCCGATTTTTATCGGTCGATTTATCTGATGGGCCATCTGAGCTCGGTTTTCCAAGGCGGAAATAACTATACGTTAAAGCACGCGCTATAGTTGCAAAGAAGGGATGGATTGTCTATTGGGCGCAATGTCAGCGAGCGGAGCGAGGAATGTCTTCCCCTGAACCCTCCGAGAAGCTCGAGAATTACCATTCGGCGCGTCATTTCGGGCTAAATACTGGCGCTGTTTTACTAATTATTTAAACGTGACCGGAAAGACCAAATGATATCTTGAATCGCCTTTGCCGTTATTGCTATCCTATTTATACAATTGCATTTTTTGGAGCCCTGGCAATGCATTTCCCGAAGTTTTCCGGCACGAGCGCCCGTGAGCGTTTTTGGATGTCGCTATCCGTTTTTCTGCTCATATCGCTCTTCTTCGGAGGTCAAAATCTTCCTGAAGTAAGCGCTAAGGAAGACGCAAACTCTTCACTCTTCAAAGAACTCAAAGTTTTTACTGATGTGCTTGCGATCATTCAGCGCGATTACGTTGAGGAAGTTCCGAGTAAGAAACTGATTGAGGGGGCGATCAAGGGAATGCTCACCAATCTTGATCCGCACAGCGGATATCTCGATCCGGAGTTCTACAAAGATCTGCAAGTTCAAACTAAAGGGGAGTTCGGCGGACTCGGAATCGAGATCACTATTAAAGACGGATTGCTCGTGGTTGTTGCGCCGATGGAAGGATCTCCGGCTGAGCGGGCGGGCATCAAGCCGGGCGATACGATCGTCAAGATTGAAGGTAGATTTACTAAAGAGTTCACGCTTGTCGATGCGGTCAAGCGATTGCGCGGTCCGAAGGGAAGTGAAATTAGAATTTCAGTGTTGCGTAAGGGGCTGCCTGAATTAATTGAAGTGGCGCTTGTCCGCGACAACATCATGGTCCGCTCGGTGCGGTCGCGTTATTTGGGCGATGGCTACGGGTACGTGAGACTCAGTCAATTTATGGAGCGTTCTTTCGACGACATGAAAGAAGCTATTGAGAAACTGAAGAAGGAGTGCCCAGACCATAAGATAAAGGGACTCGTGCTCGATATGCGAAACAATCCGGGTGGATTGTTGACCCAAGCGATAAAGATTAGCGATCTCTTCCTTGAAGAGGGTGTCATTGTTTACACCGACGGTCGCGTTGAATCGCAAAAACAAAAGTTCTATGCGCGTGAAGCTGGCACCGAGCCTAATTATCCTTTGATTGTGCTGGTAAATGGAGGATCCGCCTCGGCAGCTGAAATCGTTTCTGGTGCGCTGCAAGATCACGGCCGCGCGCTCATACTTGGCACCCAAACATTCGGCAAAGGTTCTGTGCAGACCATTATGCCCTTGGAGAATAGCGGTGCGTTAACGCTCACAACTGCGCTTTACTATACTAAGAGTGGTCGCTCGATTCAGCTCACGGGGGTAAAACCGGATATAGAAGTTGAGCCGCTTCAGTCGAAAGAGGAAGTGGCATTCGAGAAGTCCGACAAAGTCGCGCCAATCGAAGTACGTGAGGGCGACCTGCCCGGAGCGATCCCGAACCCGACGCTCGGAGAGGGGGGCGGTGAAAATCCGATGAAAAAGTTGAATCAGACACCGACGATTTCAGGCGATCTGACAAAGATCGACCCGGAAAAAGAGGATCTGGGCACCTGGATGGCTCGTGATGTGCAGGCCAGTCGCGCGCTCGAGCTGCTTAAGACTTTCGACATATTCCGTAAGCCTGACGGGCAGTTGAGTGTTCCTGAAGCGGCCGCTGTAAAGCAATAACCACCTGCATTTCGACCGCTCTTGGCGCATTTGACCTAACCTATCATATTTGTTACAAATCATGCTCGCATTTGGAGGCGCGTAGCTCAGTTGGCTAGAGCGCTTGCTCGACACGCAAGAGGTCAACAGTTCGACCCTGTTCGCGCCTACCATTTGATTTAACCGAATAGGTTGCTCGCTGAAGCTCTAAACGCCCGGCGATTATCGCTTCAACGGATGATTTCTGGCCATTTTTTTAGCTAGATGCGTTCCGTTGTCGGCCTATTTTGTGTAGTATGCGGGACTCTATGTTCTAAGGGTTCCGAAAGAATTGAGGGTAGTTTTATGCCGAAAATGAAGACCAATCGCACCGCATATCGCAAGTTTCGCGTCGGCGGCACGGGCACAGTAAAAAGAGCTTGTGCGTTTACCAGCCACAACACTTCGAAGCGCGGACCTAAGCGTCATCGCCGTCTTCGCGGTCGTCCAGTCGTCGATGCGACAAATTTGGACGGCGTTAAGGGCATGTTGCCCAGCATGGGCGTAAAGTAATAGCGCAGAAAATTTTAAGATTTACCGAAGGAGTTCGTCATGAGAGTAAAAGGTGGAGTAGTTTCCCGCAGACGTCATAAGAGAATGCTCAAGCGCGCCGAAGGATTCCGCGGCCGCCGTAGCTCATGCTTCAAGCTCGCAAAGCGCGCGATTGAGAAAGCCGGCCAGCACGCATACAAAGGCCGCAAGATGAAAAAGAGAAATTTCCGTGCGTTGTGGATTATCCGCATCAACGCAGCTGCTCGGCAGTGCGGTCTGTCGTACAGCCGCTTGATGAGCGGTTTGAAAGGCGCGGGAATCGACCTTGATCGCAAAGTGCTCGCAGATCTTGCTGCGACCGATCCTGCGGCATTTGCTTCTGTGGCCGAAAAAGCGCGCGCAGCGCTTGCGGCTTAAGAGTTCCGCAAAGGATTTACTTCCTAAATTTTTCCCGGCTCTTACTTCGGAGCGGTAATGGAATGGAGAAAAGGCGCTGAACTCGAAAGTGATGAGTTCAGCGCCTTTTCAATTTCAGACGCGGACGAGCTGTACCAACTCGATCGTATTTGCAAGCTCAGCCCCTGGAGCATGGATGGCTTTCGCTCGGAATTCGGCGAGACGTATAGTTATTGCTGGGGAAAGCGCGGCGAGCAGGGGATCGAGGCGTTCATCATGGTGCATCTCTTTCTTGATGAAGCGCACCTGCTCAAAATTGGGGTTTCTCCACGCATTCGCAGGCAGGGAGTCGCAACCAGATTGTTGGATTACGCAATCTCTCAGTGTGTTCAGCGTGGTATGCGATCGATGTATCTGGAAGTCCGCCGCTCTCAGTTGGCCGCGCAGGCACTTTATACAAAGCTCGGCTTTTTACGCACCGGCGAGCGCCTGAACTACTATAGTAAAGAGGAGGGGTATGAGGAAGAATCGGAAGATGCCATCCTCTATACGCTGACCATATGATTGATATCTATAAATCACTCGCGCGTCCTCTCCTCTTCGCGTTCGATGCTGAACGCGCCCATCATTTTACGCTTGGAGCGCTCTCATTCGGGGATTCGATTGGACTATCGCGCCTGGTGGGCGCGTACTGCCGCGTTGACGAACCCCGTCTGTCAGTGAAGATCGGTGGCATGACGCTTTCCAATCCTATCGGATTGGCTGCGGGGCTAGATAAAGAGGGAGTCGCACTTGGGGGACTCGCGTCATTTGGATTCGGGGCGATTGAAGTAGGAACGGTGACGGCTGAGGCGCAGTCCGGAAATCCTCTGCCCCGTATATTCCGCCTTCCGGCCGACTTCGCATTGATTAATCGCATGGGCTTCCCATCAAGCGGCGCGGACGCGCTTGCCCGTCAGCTGCGCAAGAGTCTGCCGCTAACGCAGAACGTCAAGCTCGGTATCAATATCGGAAAAACAAAGCGCATAGATATCGATCGTGCTGCCGAGGATTATTTACGGGCTTTCGAATCGCTTCGCGAATTTGGCGATTATTTCGTGCTGAATGTTTCCTCGCCGAATACCCCTGAGCTTCGCAAATTGCAGGAGCCCGAGCGCCTCAAGGTTCTTATCTCGGCTATCCAGTCTCGCGGATTAAACGGTCGTCCCTTGATGATTAAGATTGCGCCCGACCTCGATAGCAGTCAATTGAACGAGATCGTCGACACCGCACGGGATGCGCGAGTCGATGCAATTATCGCTACCAATACTACTTTCGCGCGCGATGGCCTGCGTACAAGGATTGACGAGACCGGGGGATTAAGCGGGGCTCCACTTTTTACCCGCGCGCGTAGTTTGGTAGCGCAGATTTATCGGCGCACGGGTGGCGCCATTCCGATTATCGGCAGCGGCGGGATATTCAAAAGCGATGACGTCTGGAGTATGATGGAGGCTGGTGCTTCCGCTGTTCAGTTATACACTGGAATAGTCTACGAAGGGCCGCTGCTGGTGCGCCGCATTCTTTGCGACTTAACAACGCGCATTTCGAGAGAAAATTTACCCTCAATTACCGCGATAATTGGCAGGAAAAACGGGGATTTTAGCGCCTTTTAGATCGTCGGGTTGTAGGCGGGGTTTTGTTTGACCAGCCCTCTATTTTGCAGTATACTCCGATGGTGGTTCTGTTGTAGCGGTTTTCATCTAAACAATAATTCTTCCGCGAATTTAGGTTTTGCTCAGGTTACCCGGCTTAATTCTCCGGCTTGTATTGTTGATGCTGTTAGTAAAATTTTGCAACGATACGAGTTCGTTAAAGATCGTGTCAAATCTTAAATAAGGAGTCATCTTGGCAACCAAAACGTTCAAAATCGGCGATAAAGTTGTTTACCCGGGCCACGGTGTTGGAGAGATCAGCACCATCAAGTCTCGGAACATCGCCGGGACCGAACAACAGTTTTTCGAAATTCACGTGCTTGAAACGGGGATGAGAATCATGGTTCCTGTTGCGCAATCGGAAACGGTTGGTCTGCGCAAAGTCATTGATAAGAAGGCGATCGATAAGGTATACGCAATTTTGAAAGACCGTAATTTTAAGGTCGATACACAAACGTGGAACCGCCGCTTTCGTGAATATTCGCAAAAGATTAAAACCGGATCAGTATTCGAAATCGCTGAAGTGCTTCGCGATTTAAGCGTGCTTGGAAGCGGTAAAGAGCTTTCATTCGGCGAGAAGAAAATGCTCGATATGGCGCAAAATCTTCTCGTCTCGGAAATTGCGATCGCTAAATCACGCCCGCAAGAGCGCATTATCGGTGAGCTTCAAGAGATCTTTGCCTAGAAGGTATTTCGCGTTCGGCGCTTCACTTCAGTGCCTGTGGCAGTCGCGAGGATTGGCTGAGCTCTCGCTAAATCCTCAGCGCCGTTTCACCCGTCATTTCTACCGGTGCCCACTAATTGTTCTTTATCAGAGCGGGTTACAGCAATTCCGTGGACGGAGCGCGGCATGAGCGCTGTATTCGCAGTAATCGCAGCAGCGGGGAGCGGGCAGCGAATGGGGGGAGGAATGCCCCGTTCGAAGGTGCTCGAAACAATAGCGGGAAAAACAGTGATTGTGCGTGCGATTGAGCCGTTTATTGAACGGGGGATCCGTTGCGTTGTATTGGTCAGGGAATCTGAGTGCGCCGATTTTGAGAGTGTCTTGTCCAAATTCTCTGGGGTTTCTGTCCAACTCGGTGGGCGCACGCGCGGCGAGTCGGTTTGGCGGGGAATTTCCTATTTGCGCAGCGCATGCGCCCTGAACGGAGATGATACCGTGCTGATTCATGACGGTGCGCGTTGCTTGATCTCTTCAGCATTAATTGATCGGGTGGTCGAGGCCGCTCAGCGCTGCGGCGCAGCGGTGCCCGGCTTACCGGTGACGGATACGCTCAAAGAGCTGGGATCTGATGACCGGGTCGGCGCGACAGTCGATCGATCTCAGCTTTGCGCAGTCCAGACACCGCAGGGGTTCAGGGCGGATTTGTTGATTCGCGCATACAGCGAGGGGGATTTTACTGCGACTGATGACGCGGGTCTCGTCGAACGGATTGCGCCAGTGAGCATAGTCGAGGGTGACCGTATGAATATTAAAATTACTTATCCCGAAGATATCGAGCTTGCAGAGAGTCTATTATCATTGCGGGAGCGGCGCTCTCTGCGTTAGCTTTTGACCCATGAACCAATCTCTTGTTGCGCTATTAACTCCCACCGTTATTGTTGGTGGTGCCGGAAAAATGGGAGTTTTCTTCAGTCGAATATTAACCACGGCCGGCGTTTCGGTGGAGGTGGTGGAATTTGACACCCCGCCCGCTGATCGCGCGCGCAGACTTGCGCAGGCAAAGTGCCTAATTGTATCGGTGCCCATTTCTGCAACGGAAGCGGTCATAGCGCAGATAGTGCCCGAAATAGCGCCTGATGCGCTGCTCGCTGACATTACGTCGGTTAAGGAAGCGCCCCTTCGCTCAATGTCGACCCATCCAGGCGAGGTTCTTGGACTTCATCCAATGTGCGGCCCGATGCAGGAGGGAATTAATGGGCAGCCCGTGGTCGTGTGTCCGTGCCGCGAAGGAGAACGTGCGAGAGCTCTGTGTGACCTGCTTGCCGCGCAAGGAGCGGTTTTGAGGCGCATGGATGCGGCACAGCACGACCGATTGATGGCGGTCGTGCAGGGGATGAATCATTTCCACTCAATTGTATTTGCGCACGCGTTGAAAGCGCTTGGTATTACTGCAGAAGAGACGATTGAAGTCGCAAGCACGGTGTATCGAGTGCGAATGCAGCTTATGGGGCGCATATTAGCGCAAGATCCCAAGCTCTATGCCGACATTCACCTGCACAATCCCCATGTCGTCCCCGCGCTGCAAGCATTTATGGACTCGGCGCAAAAATTTTTCTCGGCTATCGAGGGCGGATCCCAGGCTCTTTGTGTCGAATTCTTCAAGGAGGCGGCCGCCGCAATTGGCTCTTACGGGGCAGTGGCGTTGCGCGAAAGCGACCACCTTCTTGCCGAACTTGCGCGCGACGCCCAGAAACGCTGATTTCTGCGCGCGCTAAGGCCTCCCCCGAAGCATGTGCGCGTGTTACGTTGCATGGCGGAATCAGAGAAACGGTGGCAAGAAGAATTGGATTGGACCCCGATCTAAATAGTCGAAAGTGCTCCCTAATTTAACGGTAAAATAACGCTCCCAATTATAAGAGCGATGTCGTTTTTAGTCGATAATGGTAGCGATGAATCGCATCATTACCACTACGCTCCACTCGCCCGATCGCCGCTTACAGCGAGCGGTAGAGTACGTATCGGATCACTGGATGCCCTGCGACCAGCAGCTTCTCTCCCAGATTAACCGGATTCTCTCTGGAAAACAGCGTGACGACAGTTTAGAACAGGCGCTCTCGTGTATTCGAAGCGATGTGTCGCTCTATTTATTCACGCTGCAGCGCTTTTATAAGCTGCTTGCAGCGGAGGGCGTGCAGATTGATGAGGAGCTCAGTTCGAACGAATTTATCATGGAAGGCGGAATTGATCTCTTGCAGCTGATTTTTCAGGAGCAAGAACTTTTGAGAACTCCGCATGCGCTCGAGACAGGCGATGACGCGCAGCGGCTACGCATTTTCGAATCGCTAGTCAGCGCTTCTTCCGCTCAAATGCTGGCGCCAACTTTTGGGATTGATGCGACAGAGGGCTATTCGGGTGCGCTGATACGGCAGTTGGGGCTTCTGCTTATTGCCTGGAATTATCCGACCGCGTACGCACAGGCTCTGCGCGCTGAAAGAAAGGGGATGTCGCTGAATGAGGCGCTCAGTGAGAAGCTCGGGTTTACCCCAGAAATGTTGACTGTAGAGCTGCTGCATCGTTGGGGGATATCGCGCACCGTTTCGCAGCACGCATTCGGATTGTCCAGTAAGGTCAGTGATGGCGCCGAATCGAATGCGCTCGTTGAATTGTACGCCGCGAGTGAAATGCTAGCGCGCGCAAATCTTCCTGAATTATACCCTGATGCCCGCGACGACTGGGGAAAGGCAAAAAGCGAAGTTCTAAAGCGCCTCGGCAGCGGCGGCATGGACGCAATTCAATCCGTGCTGGAAGAGCATTTATCCCATTACCGAAAAAATATTCCGACGCTATTCAGCCCCGGATTGGTGCTCGATCCTGCGCGCCGAATCTCCACAATTGAACGCGCCGCCGTGCTTGATTCGAATCCATATCTTCCGCTTTGCGCGGATGCTATTCGCGAATCATTTCAGCGCATATACAATACGGCAAGCCAAACGGGCCAGCAGGAATGGGTGCTGCGTCAAATCCTGCGTCAGCTCATTCCACAGGCCGGCTTTCACAAAGGCTGCGTCTTTACCGTCGACCCTGATCGGCTAAAACTCACACCTCAGGTCGCTATCGGAAGCGCAAAACGGCAGGATTTCCGAAGATTCGATCTCTCGGCCTCGGGGAATTCGCACGAGATCGTCGGTCTTGCCTATAGTTCCCCGCAGCCAATTATTGAGTATCACCTCGATCAGAGCGGCAGGTGCGTAAATTATATAGCCAGTTTTATAGGTCTAAGAAATCGCATCGGCGTTCTATACCTCGAAATTGACGGCGATCTATACGACATCAATTCCGCGCAGGTACTAAATCAATTCAAGGCCATTCAGTACGCGTTGAGTGAATGTCTCACCGTGTAGGTGTCTCATGCATTTTTTAGGTTAAACTATGTAGGGGGAGGTATGTCCCCGCAGGCAGTAATTCGCATCCAGCACTCTGTTTAAAGTTAGCGTGAATAACAAAGACCCGCGCTCTAGGTGGCTTCCAGTCATAATAAAACAAA
>CAYTAW010000003.1:0-25762 GCA_964435675.1 uncultured Bdellovibrionales bacterium | reverse complement strand
CGCATTTCGCCCACGTCACGGAGAATTACCTCAAATACCTCTTGCACGGCAACATTCCCAAGTGGGAAGTGCCGAACATGATCACGAAATATTTCACGACGACCGAGGCCTACAAGTTAAGCCGCTGACGGCGAATTGCGGACCGCAGTGATTTCCTCGTCCGTCACGGTCACTCGCAGCGAATCCAGATTCTCGCGCAATTGCGCGGTCGTGCTGCCAGTAATGAGCGGGATGACGGCATTCTTGCCGTGAATCATCCACGATAACACCGCTTGATTCACGGTGATGTTTTTCTCCCGCGCCACGGCTGCGAGCGCGCCGAGTTTCCGCTCGTTTGCAGGTGAACGGTAGGAGGCGTGCAGAGCGCGATCCGGACGGGTGTATGCGCCGCTGAGCAGCGGCGAGTAGGAATTAAGATAGGACGTGCCGAGTTGGTCGACGACGATTAGTACGACAAGTGAGGGCGGCTGTGATGTCTCTTGCGCGAGCAACGGACGCGCAATCAGAACATGCTGTATTAAAACGACCAGCATAATCATCTCTGGTAGTCGAAGGTTCACCGTATTGCCTTTAAAGAACACAGCTTGGTAATATTATTTTTTAATAACAAAAAGATCGAATCTATTTCCTGTGCGGTGATCGACAAAGCTGTAGCGCACTTTCGCGTTGGGCGGGAGAGAGGGATGCATCGTGATGTATAGTCGGTTGGGTAAAATCTCTGACGTCGCCCTCACAATTTGCCTATTTTTCTGCGAAAGAGCGAATGAAATTTGGTAGGGTAATCGAAGAGGTGTCGTTATCTCGCTCATCAAGACCGGCGTGCCAAAAATATACGGTGCGACCGGCAACGTAAACGCGGGGGAGTAGAGATAAATCGGTGAACCGTGTGAGCGTTTCAATATCTCAGTCGCCTCTTTTGCAAAAGATCTTTCTGCGTCCATTTCCGCGGCGATGGGAAGATATACCGTATTGTAGCAACATCGCATTAGAAGGACCGATAGCGCTAATAGAAGTATGTCAGGAAGAAGTCGGCAGGTAAGCAGAACTAATATCGACAACTCGCAAATTACAAAAATAATTGCAATGTGCAAGGTGTTCGGTAATACGTCGGAATTTGGAAAGAAAGGCAACGCTGCAAAGAAGAGAGCGTTGAGCAGAAGAACGATACCAAGCGTGATAGTAAAGAAGAAATGACGCGAGCTCGCGGCTTCCGTCCGAAAATAGAGCGATGTGGTAACAACACTCAGGAAGGGAACAAACACGAACAGATAGCGCATGCGTGTTCCCGGGGAAAACAGATAAAGCGGAATGTTGAGAAGTATGAAGTAAAGGCTGAAGCGAATGAGAGGTTCTTTGGCGAGCTTCCTCAAGAGCGATGGTTGGAAAAATATCACCAGGATCACAGACCATGGTATGAAGAGTAAAAAGAGCTGCCGAATATTGTTGAAAACACCATAGAGCATTTGGATCGGGCCGCTGCTGACGAACGAGTGAGAAGCCGACTCTTCAATCAGCGTTGCTAGAAACGGGCGCAGATCATTGTGGAGACCATAAATGAAAAAATAGCCTCCAACAATTAGCCCAAATAATAGCAATCCCGCCGCGTGCCATATACTAAACAGCCAGCGTCCGCGGCGTTCTGATGCGGCCATCGAGCAAAGCGTTAGCGCCTGAAGTGCGATTGAAGGAATACCTTTCGTGATCGTTCCAAGCGCCGCGAAAAAATAGGAAAGTAAGAAAAGTTTTGCCAGTCGGTTCTGTTGATATCCGATAAATATAAAGATTATTTGGAGATACGTTATCAATACGAAGAAGAGATCGATTTCCGCGACCATCGAATGCCAGAATAGGATATTCATGCTGGTCGCATAAAATAAGGCCGACAGTGCGGCGATCTGTCGCGAGCCGCTGTAGCGTTTGACGACGAAAAAGTGAACTAGGCTGGTTAATAAAAGGCAGATTGGAGAAATCAGCCGCGCCAGTGAGAGGTCGAACGAATTAAAAAGCAAAAATAGTCCGGCTATCGCCCAATTGAAAAGTGGAGGCTTGTTGTAATACGGCACTCCATTTAGGCGCGGCGTCAGGTAATCGTTTGAAAGAATCATTTCGAGCGCCACGAGGATCCGGCGCGGCTCTTCGCCGTGAAGCGGGAGCAGGCCAATCGAGCTGAATAGTGTACCTACGAAAATACCGAGCAGTATGGCGAAGAACACCCGGTTAGATCGTTTATCGAATAAATCCATAATTGAAGGCCGTTATAGGGCGGATGAGTAATTGCCCTTATAACAAGAATTTAATCACAAACAGATTTAGCGACACACCCCCTTTTACCCTTTTTCTGGCTTAATGTAACGGTCTGAGGACGAGTGAGGCCTATTTACGGTTCACCAAGATAGGCTGAGCGGACGCGCGGGTCGTTGCGCAGCGTCCGCGCTTCGCCCGAAAATTCGGTGACGCCTGTTTCCAGAACATATGCTCTGTTTGCGAGATCGAGGGCCGCGTGCGCGTTCTGTTCGACCAGCAGCACGGTCATTCCGTTCTTGTTGAGCTGCGCAATGCCTTCAAAAATCTTCTTCACCAGTAGTGGGGCGATTCCCATCGAAGGTTCATCGAGAAGCAGCAGCGAAGGCTTGCTCATCAGCGCGCGGCCAATTGCAAGCATCTGCTGCTCCCCCCCGGAAAGCGTGCCGCCGAGCTGACGCTGACGATCGGATAAAACGGGAAATAGCGAAAAGATATACTCGTAATCGGAGCGAAGGTCGCTACCGCGCGGGCGAGTGTACGCCCCCAGTTGGAGATTTTCTTTGACCGTCAGGCGCGGGAAAATCTTACGACCTTCGGGCACCTGCGCCAAGCCGGCGGAGACCAATTCGTGGGCGGCGGAATTGGCGATTTCCTTCCCGTTGAATGTAATCGAACCGCTCTCGATCTCTTTGACGGCGGAGATGCACATCAGCGTTGTTGATTTTCCGGCGCCATTTCCTCCGATAAGCGTAACGATCTCTCCGGCAAATACTTCGAGGGAAACGTCGCGTAGCGCCTGTATCGCGCCGTACGCAGCGCTCACGCGCGTCAATGAAAGCATCGGAAACGTGCTCATGCGTGCTTTTCCGCTCCCAAATAAGCGGCGATTACGTCCGGGTTCGCTCTAATTTCATCGGGCGTGCCTTCGGCGATTTTTTCTCCATAATCGAGGACGACGATGCGGTCGGAAATGCCCATGACAACATTCATATGATGCTCGATGAGCAGCACCGCAACGCCGCGCGACTTGATACCCCGTATTATTTCAATCAACTCTTCGGCTTCGGATGGATTCATTCCCGCGGCTGGTTCGTCGAGAAGTATTAAGCGTGGCTCCGAAGCCAGGGCGCGAGCGATTTCAAGCCGGCGCTGATGACCGTAGGACAATTTAGCGGCTGGAACATCGCGCAGATCGCTCAGGTGCACCAGGGCGAGCACATCCTCGGCCCGCCCAATTGCCCTGCGCTGTTCGCGCCGTGAACCGGGAAGTCCGAGCGCGTCACCGGTAATTGATGCTTTCAAATTTGGATGCATGCCCACAAGCACATTCTCAATCACGGTCATTTTGGGAAAAGTGCGGATATTTTGGAACGTGCGCGCGAGTCCTTTTCGCATGACCACTTCCGGGCTGCGGCGCGCGCTGTCCCACAGTGTCCATGAAGCGCAGGTGCCGATGAATGCGCCGGCCAAAAGGACGGCCGTAGAGTGCCAGTAGTCGAGGGCGCTCCAAAAAGCCATAAAACTGGGCAATATTTTATTCCAAGGAAATGGTTCGCGGTAAATATAATTGCTGGTAATCAGCGCGGCCCATAATTCTTCTATATTAATTGCGCAAAAGAGCGCCGCTCCGCAGAGTGCCCCTGAAATTACGATATGCAGCAGCGCTGTCAAATTAAACGGCAGTGCCGGATCTTTTCTGAGGATCATTACGGCGCCGTCGCTCGCCTCATACACTCCGGTCACGATATTAAAAAGCGTGGTCTTTCCGGCTCCGTTCGGCCCAATGACTGCCAGCACCTCGCGATCGTAGACGGCAAAGGACACCGTATCCAGCGCCGTTAGTCCGGAGAAGTGCATGCTGACGTTATGCGCTGACAAGATCTCTTCGCCCACGCTCATGCGTCACCCGTTTGTTCACCGAACGTTATCGCTTTTTCAGGCACAAGACCTTCGGGGCGAAGGCGCATCATTAGTATCAGCGCAAATCCGAAAATCATGAACTTCCAATTATTCGGTTGGGTGTACACGTTGGTGGAGCTAACCCAGCCCTGCGCGGCGAGTAGTTCTGAGAGTTTTACTAGCACGATTGAATTAAAACCGATCATAATGAGCGCACCGATCAATACGCCTAAAATGCTGCCCAAACCGCCGACTATCAGCAGGCATAGAGTGATAATCGAAATTTGGAAATCGTAGTTTCCCGGATCGCCGCTTGATCCGAGAAAGCTCGCCCATAGTGCTCCCGCGATTCCGGCAAATCCCGCACCAATCGCAAACGCATACAGACGCGCTCGCGAGGCGACGATGCCCATGCAGCGCGCGGCCAATTCGTCCTCACGAATCGCGCGAAAAGCGCGTCCCGCACGCGAATTCAGCAGATTAACGTTTAAATAAATGACAACGAGCAAAATCGCCAAAAATAGGTAATACCACGGTTGATATTCCTCGGCATGAAATACATAGCCGAAGAGCGTTGGGGCCGGAAGCGGATTGATGCCTTGTGTGCCTTTGGTGATGCTTTCGAGATTGCGCAATATATCTTGGACGATTTCACCGAACCCCAGCGTGACGATCGCCAAATAGTCACCTCGTAAACGCATCGTCGGAAGACCGAGCAAGGTGCCAACGATCGCGGCGGCTGCGCCTGCGGCGAGTGTTCCAATCCAAAATCCGGTCTGAAATGGATAGATATCGCAGGTTGCGATGGCATAGGTATAAGCGCCAATAGCCATGAACGCGGCGATGCCAAGATTGAGCATGCCGGTAAATCCGGTCATCACGTTAAGCCCCAGGCCCAGAATTGCAAAGATGAATATTGGGCGCATCGTTTCAGCGACGCGCAGGCATGGCGGAAGCACCCAGTCGCTGAGCGGCAAGAGCGCTACGATAATGAACAGCAGCCCCGCGTACATTCTGCGCCGTGTTCCATCCATTTAAACTTTTTCCTTGACGTTAGCGCCTAATATTCCCGCTGGCTTGAATGTCAGCAGCAGTATGAGAATCGAGAAAACGATGATATTCGTCCACTGTGTTGCGGCGTATTGATCGCTCATTGCGCGGATCAACCCGATTAATAAGCCTCCCAGCACGGCGCCCGGCAGATTGCCTATGCCGCCAAGCACGGCAGCAGTAAAGGCGTCGATTCCGACACGGTATCCCATCTGAAAATAAATCGTATTGTTATAGAGCGCGTAAATAACGCTGGAAAATCCAGCAAGTGCGCCGCCGATCAGGAACGTAATGCTGATGATGCGATCAACGGGGATGCCCATCAGCCGGGCGGCCGTGGGATTTTGCGAGACTGCGCGCATCGCCTTGCCGAGTTTGGTATACTTGACCAGATAGGTGAGCGAGATCATCAGCGGGATGGTCACGGCGAACACGATCATATCTTTCATCGTGAACTGAATCACGCTGTCGCCAAGCAAATTGCTATTGGAAACCAAAAGGGGGAAATCCTTCGGGGCTGCTGCGGTGGTGCCGCCGTTAAAGACCTCCATCGGTAATCCTCCCCAAAAGAGTCCGATATTCAGGAAGATAAATGAGACGCCAATCGCCGAGACGAGAGGCGCGAGCCGCGGTGCGTTGCGCAATGGACGGTACGCGAATAGGTCGAGCAGGAAATTGATCGATGCGCAAAATGCCGGAACGAGCACCAGTAGCGCCGCCAACGTCATGCCGACGGCGGCTGGGGAGGACGCCTCTCCTGTTCCCAGCAGGCCGATAATTGTTAAGGCGCAAAACGTTCCGAGCATGAAGAGATCGCCGTGCGCGAAGTTAATGAGCTCGATGATTCCGTAAACCATCGTATAGCCGAGTGCAATCAGCGCAATGATCATCCCGTTTGAAAGTCCGGTGATCAGCTGCTGGATGAGTACTTCTAAATCGGTCATCGGTACGAAAGTGCTAGACAGTATCTAGATCTAGTTGCCGAGAATTTTTGAAAACGCGAATTTTCCGTCTTTAACGATGTTGCCACTCATGGTTTTGAGCGTCGTATCGCCATTCCCATCGAAAGACCAGGTGCCAAGTACTCCGGCGAAATCTTTTGTCTGCGCGATCGCGTCTATCAGGGCTGCGCGGTCTTTCTTCCCCGATTTAGCGAGTGCATTCAACACGACCGCGGCCGCCTCATATCCATAGGCAGCATACGATTCGGGTTCGATGCCGTATTTTTTCTTGTACGTTTCATAAAACACGCGTCCTTTCCCCTGGAGCTGATCGGCCGGAACGCCGCCGAATGTGATATAGGTATTGCCTTCGACGTTCTCTTTACCGGCCGATTGGATAAACGCATTTTCGAAGCAGCCATCGGGCACCATGAGTTTTACTTTTAATCCCGCAGCGCGCAGATCTTTTGCGATCTGTCCGGCGTTAGACTGTGTTGTGCCGCCGAAGAAGACGAGATCTGGGTTTTGCTGGCGGATCTTAATTACCAACGAGCGGTAATTGGACGCCTTGCCGTCGATTCCCTCGAATCCGACAACTTGAATTCCACTTGCGGGTGCGGCGCGCTTAAACATCTCGGCCAAGCCCTTCCCGTATAGCTCGCGATCGTGGAGTACATAGACGCGCTTTGCGCCAAGTTCCGCCGCCCATTTCGCGCCGACCGAACCTTGAATTTCATCTGTCGGCACGATGCGAAAGTACGTAACCTTGCCTGAGGGACGGTATACCGCCGGTTCATTGGCCTCGCCAATTCCCGCTTTGGTTAACCCGGGCCACGAATTTGCCGGGCTTACCATTGCCAGTCCGGCTTGATTAAGTTTAGGCATCGAAATTTTTGCGGCACCTGAATTGTATGTGCCGATGTACGCGAGTACGTCTGGATCGCGGATCGCTTTGTCGGCGTTGGCAGCCTCGACCGCCGGATCCCACTGACCCTTTTCTGGAGAGGCATCGTCCCAATCCTCGAAGGCGATTTTGAAGCCGGCGACGGTTCCGCCCACATCATCAATTGCCATGCGGATGCCGTTGACCATGGAAGAGGTTTGGGCGTTTGTGCTGCCCGTACGTGGAAGGCTCGAAACTATTTTCACGATATTCTCGGCGAAGGCGGAGCTCGCGCCAATTGCCAGCATCAGTATCAATCCGAGTATCGAATTTGAAATATGCCTTTTATCCATTTGCAGCCGCCTAGAAGTCTAAAAACGAGTAAATACAATAGCCTATCTTGATGCTGTTATACTGAGATAGTACTGAAATTACAACCCGTTTGATTGGGCGGAGAAAAAGGTTGCCGGTGCCCAATCACAATCGTGCGTGCTAATGATCGCGAGTATGGGAGAATATAAGAGGGCGTCTGCGCTGGAAGTCATCACCGTTTGCATTGCTCTTCTCGTCACACTGAGCGGAATTCAATTCGTTTGGCTGCAGGGCCCAATCGATCGCGATCAATCGCTCTATTTTGTCGTCGCGCATTTACTGCTCAAGGGGGCACGGCTCTACACCGATGTGTGGGATCACAAACCGCCCGCCATACATGCCGCATACGCTCTCGCGCAGAGCGTTGCCGGGTACTCGGTGAATGCGATCTGGCTTCTTTCCGTGTTGGTTAATCTACTAAGCGGAGTTGGCATCTATCTGCTCACGAAACGCTTCGGCGCCCAATCTGCCGGCGCGGCGCTCGCGCTGACCATCTGGATTCTTCTTTCGATGAGCCCCAATCTCGAAGCGGCGACTCCAAATACGGAGGCTTTTATCAACGCGTGCTGGATTACGGCTGCAGTTCTGCTCACGGGAGAGCGGCGAGCGGTCGCACGCGCTATCGGTGCTGGCCTCTGCGCTGCGCTGGCTTCGCTCTTTAAGCAGATCTCGCTATTACTCTTTCTGCCGCTCGCACTGCTCGCCGTTCAGCGCAGTGGGAGGCGCGGCAGAGGAGTAGTGGGACTTCTTCTATCGATAGTGGGAATTCCGATCGCCGCGTGGGCTCTCGTATTTGGATACTTTTCCTACCACGGAAGGGGGGATGAGTTTTACCAAGCCGTCTTTCAATATAATTCGGCCTATGCCGGCAGTGTCTTAGATAACATCGCAAAGATGTTCTCCCTGCGCGCGCTCTTTCCGATCCACGCACTCGCTCTTTTTCTTCCCTGGATTTTAATCGCTTTGAGCACGCTCAGAATGCTGGGCCGGAAGGAAACGCGCAGTGCCGGCGCATTTATTCTTATGCTCGCTTGTACTACGTATATCGTAATTGCGCTGCCAGGGCGCAACTACACTCACTACTACCAATATTTACTCCCCCCGACATGCGTGCTTACCGGCGTGATATCCACCGGTATTTTGGGGCGTTGGTACCGCTGGATCTTGATATCCGTTCTCGCGCTGATTTTGATTTGGGAATTGCCGCTGGCCATTATCCCGGAATTAATGCGGCGGGCGCCTACCAATCCGAGTAGTTTGCGAATGAATGCGCGAAAAATTATTCCGGAGATCCACGCTTCCGTTCCGTCTGATGGGTGGTTTTACCTCTGGGGCGCGGAGCCCGAACTGTACTTCGAGAGTGGAATTGAACCTCGTCACCGCGCGCTTCATGTGGATTGGCTGCTTGACGGCCCTCAGGCCGAGCGGTTGA
The DNA here is from genome assembly GCA_964435675.1 of uncultured Bdellovibrionales bacterium. Lineage (GTDB taxonomy): Bacteria > Bdellovibrionota_C > UBA2361 > UBA2361 > CAYTAW01 > CAYTAW01. Next base: position 16,941 of record CAYTAW010000003.1, on the reverse strand, counting down.
CCCGCGAAACCTTGGCAGTACTGCAGCGAGATCCGCCTGCGATCGTAATATTTGAACGCGAATTTCTACGTCCGGAAATTGATCGCAATCTCGTCTATCGCTGGATCATGGAGCACTATCGTGAGCCGCGGCGCGCCAATACTGCTGAACCGTTCGTTATCTTAAAGCCGCGTTAAATTTATGGCGCGCGTTCCCGGCGGACTGCCGCATTCTCACTGAGTGCTGACCCGACCTCGGTGCCTTCAATTGTCAGTCTGTCGTAGTGCTCCGCGCGCCGGAATTCGATGTTTTCTTCGCTACGGCTCCGTTTTTTGCAGAGCGTTATACCGTAATATTCCGCGCCGCAGAGCATCAGCTGGTGTCCAACCTTTGATTTTTCGGGCGGGGCTACCACGCGGAATTTATGTGTACTCGGCGTCATCGCGGCCTGGTTTCTGGTGAGAACAAATGCGCTGTATTTCAGGCGATGCTTATTAAATCCGGTCAATTGATCGAGCTGCCGCACGAGGAATGGGGGCTGCCACGACATTGTGCCATGACACCAATCATCAGGTGAGCGCGCCAGCATCGGGCAGGCGAGCTGATGAGTGCAAGGGAACGCGACTGAGAGCGACGAGTCGTTGTGTAAAAGAAGATCGCGCAGTGCCATCAATTCGCGCGTCTGCTCCTTGAGCGCGCTTTCAATCAGGAAAATAGTTCCATTCGGCGCAAGGCGTGACAGCAATGTGTGCGCGAGCGTGACTTGCGCGTTAAAGGGAAGTTCATTGAGCACGTGGGCAGCGAAAATTAAATCGAATTTTTCATCACGAGCGCTCTCGGGGGCTTCGACGCGCAGGTCGATGATCGATCCTATTTCTTTTAATCCCGAAAGCAGCTTTCCGGCAATCGCGCGCATATCGGCGCTGTGATCAATCGCTGAAAGAAAAAAGGGAGCCGGTCTTTCCAAGGCGAGCGCGAAGGCTGCGGTCCCCGGCCCGGCACCGTAGTCGAGCACGCGAAGCTTTTCACTCTCAATGAGCGGCAAGTTAACACGCAGCAGACGCTGAATTTTTTCGAGGTTAATAAGAAAATAATAGAGCGCATATGAACTGGATTCGCGCGCGCTGAGCGGCGCAACCGTTTCTGTGCGCCCACTCGTATATCGTTCAGCGATGCGCCGGATATCGTCGGCAACCGGCTTGAGCAGTGTGTCGGGGAGACGTTCCTCGGTGCTTAATCCGCTTTGAGCGTCCGGCAGCGGCCTATCCACGCGCGCGGGGCCGCGCTCAGGGTAGAGCACCGTTTCAATTAAATATCGCTCAATCTGCTCCCGGTTAATGGTCATTATTCGAAAAGTAAACGAATGCGTGCATTTTGTCACTTTTAGCCGATAATCCCGGTGCAGTACCGGGGCACTCAAAAAAATGGTATATCAGCAGCAGTGCCGGTGCCCGGAGGCGCCGGCAGGTGCACAGTATTACTATCATGAGTCAAATTACCATTGAACCGGCGGTACGCGAGTGGAAAGCGCTCGCGGAGAAGAACCGCTCTACTATACAGAGTGCAGTTGCACGGGGCGAATTCAAAGGTGTTTCGCTCGCAGCGCTCAATGAATTTAGAGACATGATGCTCGCGGCAGCGCGGCGATTTACCACGGATCAGCTCGGCTCAGTTTCTGCGCAAAATTCCCCTGATGCCTTGATTCTCGCCTCGGGGCATCAGCCCGTAGTCTACCACTCAGGCGTGATGCGAAAAGTGGTGACATTGTCGCACGCCGCGCAGTCATTCGGCGCCGCCGGTCTAAACGTGATAATCGATACTGATGAAGGCGAATCGGGCAAATTCACGTACCCACAATGCGGCGGCGCAGGACTTCCCCAGATTGGCACCGCGCAGCTTAGCGAAGGCGGTGGGCTCTATTTTTCCCAGCGCATCAAATCATCAGCGGAGATACGGCCTGCCTTTGAAAACATGTTCTCGAGCCTCGAAACGTTGAGCGGCGTTTCGCCTGAGGCGCGTGAAAGTCTGCGCAGCGCGGAAGCCGCGTATCTTGCGGCAGCGGGAAAAAGCGCGGTAACCGGAAATACTCAGGTGCGAAGAATCTTCGGCGGCGCGGCGTGCGTGAATGAAATTCCTTTAACGACGCTGATTTCCATTCCATTTGCGCGCGCGTTTTATGCGCAGGTAATTGAAACCGATGGGGCCTTTAGCGCGCGTTTTAACGAACTGCTTAATCAATTCCGCCTCAAAAGAAAAATAAAAAATCACGCAAACCCGTTTCCTAATTTGCAAATTGCCGCAGACCGGGCCGAACTTCCCTTCTGGGTAATAGACCGCCAGCGTGGGACGCGTGCGCCGCTTTTTTTTCGCACCCAAGACCAGATGTTGACATTCGAAGGGGGTGAGCTGTGCCCTGCTGCGGCGAGTGAGGATCAGTTTGATTGGGCAAGCGCCGATCGCTTTCGGCTTGCTCCGCGTGCCTTTATGATTACGGCGCTGCTCCGTCTTTTCGCTTGCGACCTTTTTGTGCACGGACTAGGAGGAGGCAAGTACGACGCATTTCTCGACGATTTTATCGCTGCCTATTGGCGGATCCCGCCGCCCTCTTTCGCGATTGTCAGTGAGACGCGCTCGTTTTTTCCGGAAAAAGTCAGCGAGCTTGATCGTAAGCTCGAGGTTCTTTCGAAAACCCGTGAGATTCAATTCCATCTCGGCGCCTATCTTAATAATGGAACGTTTCCCGTCGAGGTATCGGCAGTGCTGAGAGAACACTGGCAGGCGCGAGAGCGCCTTGTTGAACGCGTAAAAGAAATCAAGTCGCAAGGCGGGTCAGCGTTCGAGGTGACGCAAGAGCTGAAGCGGGTTGATCTTGCAATTAAGGAGACCCTAACCCAATTCTTCTCTTCAATCGAGGTTCCGCCGGAGGGCGTCCAGTATGTGCTCCGCTTTCGAGAATTCCCCTTCTTTTTCTTTCCTGCGCAGGATGGCCAATGAAAACTTCTAATCGGTTGAATCTCGATTATCATCAAGAGGCGAGAAATTTTTCACGCGAGTATCCGCGCATCATCGATATCCATTCGCATATCGTCGGCGGGCAAGCCGCACGCATTTACAAACAAGCCGCCGAGGAATATGGCATTACCAAAACCTTTTCGATGACGCCGCTTTCCAAGGTCGACCCGGTGCGTGCCGTCCTCGGAGATAGTGTGCATTTTATTACGGTACCGGAGTGGTCGGATCCCGATCCAAAACGCGCCTTTGGTATGGCGTATATCGACACAGTGGAGAAGTTTTACCAGCTTGGTTCGCGAGTGGTGAAATTTTGGTCGGCACCGCGCGGCGTCGATATTGGGTTAAAGGTTTCAGATGGCTCACTGCTCAAGATTGACGCGCCGCATCGTATCGAGGCGATGAAGCGCGCCGCCGAGCTAAAGATGATTTTTATGGTGCACGTCGGCGATCCGGATACGTGGTTCGCCACGCGATATTCGGATAGTGCGAAATATGGAACCAAGCGCGATCAATATATCGGATTTGAACGGGTGCTCGATATGTTCGATCGCCCGTGGATCGCCGCGCATATGGGCGGCTGGCCCGAAGACCTCAATTTTTTGAGCGGTATGCTTGAACGCCACGCTAACCTTTATCTCGATAGTAGCGCCACCAAGTGGATGGTGCGCGAACTGAGCAAGCATAGCCGCGAGGAGCTGGTTGATTTTTTCTCACGTTGGAACGGACGCATTTTGTTCGGGTCGGATATTGTCACCAATGACGCGCACCTGACGCCGGAACCGACGGGAAATGAAATGGCGGATAAGGCGGGTAGTGCGGAGGAAGCCTACGATCTGTACGCGTCGCGCTACTGGGCGCTGCGCACCTTTTACGAAACGAGTTATCAGGGGGAATCGCCGATTTCAGATCCAGATTTGGCGATGGTGGATCCACAAACATACGCGCCGACCGATGCTCCGCCCTTAAGTGGGAAGAACTTTCCGCCGCCGCTACTGCATACGCTCTACTACCAGGCCGCTGAAGATTTATTGCGCGGCGCTGGGGTTGACATCTAACGCGTCGTTAGGCGACGGCGGATCATACAAGAAAACGACCAGCGAAAAATTGTCGATTGACGCGCCTTCTGCCAGGGCCTCAATCGTCTCGCGCTCGAATTCCATTGCGCACGCCGCGATGATTTTATCGGGAGTTTTTTCCTGTGCGCAGAGCGCGCGGATTGTGCGCATCGTGATTGCGCGAATGCCGTCTGAGTAGAGAATGATGAGATCTCCTCTCTGCAGCGGCAGCGGATCGCTGACGGTCGGTTCGTCAGGTTTTTCGCCCTCTGCATGGTACGTAACGCTGCGCGTGATGTAGTGTCGGTTCGCTTGCAGCACCTCCCTGTCGGTGACGCCTAAATCAATCAGCTCTTGGGTGCGCGAATGATCTATCGTCTGTGCTTTTTCTTCAAGTGCTCCGCTGTCATTTGGACGAAGCACGCATATGCCGGTGTCGCCGAGATGGGAGAGTCGCGCGGTGCCGTCTGCTATTTCGAAGACCGCGGCGCAGGTTCCGGTCGATGAAAATCGTGCCGCGGGATGATGGGCGTCGATTTGTTCTCGATAGTTCACGAAGGCTTTAGACAGGACAGTTCCGGGGGCAATGCCGGTGCTAATGTCTCTTTCGATTCCTTCGGCAACGATCTTTGCGGCCAACCCGCCGTAAGCTTGATAGCCGTCGAGTACGTACAACGCAACAATGGCGCCCTCTTTAGCGACGAACCCAAGCCGGTCCTGATTCTGCGCCCGAGTGCCCTGGCCGAGAACTGAAGCTAATTGTCCGTTAGAAAAGGTTGCGCAGTGCATCACTAATTCGTCGTCCTGTGTGACGGGCTTCGGTTTTTTCAAGTAAATGACGGTCGACACTTCTTCGTCGCTTAATGGATCGATATCGGTATATATCACCGTCGGCTCCGGCTCTGGAGTGGGGAGTAAAATAGTGACGTCTCCGACTGAAACAATGGTCCCCGCGACGAACCTGCCGCCGACACTTAGATCCGAAAGGTGATGCACGGTATTCTGATCAGGAGCGAGTGCTAATTTTTCCTGATGCGCAGCGAGCATGTCAGGGGCCACCCCTGGAGGGCGGATAATGTAATGCTGGATTCCGGACGGCGACGGGTCGCTGAGCCGAATTTCTGCACGATCGCTGCCTCCGTCGATCAAAACAATTCGTTCATTCGAGCTCATTGTGCCAAGGCGAGCTTCAATCGCCGCCTTGCCATTACTAAGGTCTATGAAATGAGTGCCGTCAAAACGACGTGGGTTGTGCTCTGGACCCATGATTTCGATCAATTTTCGGCCGAGAGGCGCTACGGCCTTTTGACCCCTATACCATATAATTATGAACGATTGGAGGAAGAGTTGAGCTTAGCTCGATAATCTATCGGAAAGACTTCGCTTTATTTTCCGGCGCGTAGGGTGATTTGGCGCAGCGCTTCAAACAGCACGATGGCTACCGCGTTGCTCAAATTCAGGCTGCGCACGTGTGCGCAGCTCATTGGAATGGTAAGCACGCTCTCTGGGGGAACAGTTGCAAGAAAATCTTTCCCCAGCCCTTTAGTCTCGCTGCCGAATACGAGCGCGTCATTGGAGCTGAATTCGGCGTCGTAGTAAGGCCTCGTTCCGTGAGTTGAGAGATACCAGCACTGTTTCGGCGCGACCTTTTGATTGAATTGCTCCAGCGCGGGGAACCGTTCGAGCGAAACCCAGGGCCAGTAATCGAGGCCGGCACGGCGTACCGTTTTCTCGGAAATCTCGAAAGGAATTTCTCCCACGATATAAAGCGGGTTTTCGGTTGCCGCGCAGGTGCGGGCGATAGAGCCCGTATTCTGCGGTATCTGCGGTTCGACCAGGACAATATGCATGGCGATCGTCGACAGGTATTAAAAATATCGCTATAGTGGTTAGCCGTAGGAGAGCCATATTTATGCTTAATGCTACTGTTGTCAAACGCCAGAACGTGACCGATGAATTGATCATCTTGAAGATCAAGCCGGATGCGGGCGTGCCGGAATTTCTTCCCGGCCAATACCTGGCAATTGGACTCTTCGGCAACGCGCCGCGTCCCGAGTCGTTTCCGCCTGAGAAAGAAGAGCAAAAGCCCGATAAAATCATAAAGCGTGCTTATTCTATCGGCTCTTCGCCCGATACCCGGGAGCACCTCGAACTATATATCGCTATCGTGCCCGACGGCGCGTTGACTTCGCGGCTCGCGTTGGTAAAGGAGAATGATCGAATTTTTGCGGCGCCTAAGATCACCGGCACATTTACGATCGACGAGGTTCCCGCATCTGAAAATCTCGTGCTCGTAGCAACCGGCACTGGGCTTGCTCCCTATATTTCTATGATTCGCACGCCATCCACGTGGAGCGGGCGCAATGTGACGATCGTTCACGGTGTGCGCTACTCGAAAGATTTGGCGTACCGTGATGAATTGGTTGAACTTGCAAATCGGCGCGCCGATTTTCGCTATCTGCCCATCGTCAGCCGTGCCGATCCGGAATGGGATGGCGCCCGCGGGCATATTCAATCGTTGATTGATTCGCATACGCTCGTGGTCGATGCGGCAAAGGATCACGTATTTCTCTGCGGAAATCCTGCGATGGTAAACGATATGGAAAGCCGCCTGATTTCCGGTGGCTATTCGGTGCACGGGCGTAAAAATCCGACCGGCAAGCTGCATCTTGAAAAATATTGGTAGCAAATAAATTTTGGTAGGAACGGAGCCCGACTCTCAGTGTCGCCGTCTATTTCCTTTTCCACCAATGCCATTTTCCGAAATCAATCACCTCTTGGTAGCGCGATTTCGTTTCTTCGCTGACCTGCTTCAAATCGTGTTTATTCAGAATTAAATTGAATGGCGGATTGGCGGCAACGGCATCAAAGCTCATCCATACCGGATCGATCGGCGCCCCGAGCTGACTCTCCCAGTCGCGGGCATAATAGTAGAACGAATAGGCGTTAACGCTGAAAATGCCGACTTGGCGCTCATCGGGCGCGAGGCGCGGGGCGACAGTGCTCAAAATTTCACGTGAAGATTTAATAAGCCCGGCGTGGCGGGCATACAACGGAGTAAAAGCGCCGCAAACGGCGGTTAACGCCAGCGCAAACCGGATCGTCGATGTAAAATGGTCGCCGGAAAATGTGGCGTTCTTTAACAAATAGAGGCAGGGGGCGATGAATATAGCCGCGGCTACGCAATGAGAAAAATCACCATGTAAAAAGAAGCTTACCGGAAAGAGTCCCGCGGTTACCGTGAGCGCGAGAGTGATTAGCGCCGAAAAGACCGCGCCAATGCGCGGCAGTGCCACTTGTTCGAGCGTGATCGCGGTAATCAGCGCCATGCCCGGAAATGCGGGAATCATGTAGGCAGCATGAAGCTGGCGCGCGAAACAGAAGAAGAGCGTCGCGCTAAAGGCCCAGCACAACGCGAAACGGAACCAGAGTGTGGGCGCGCTAATTAATTTCCGGGCACCCTTAGAATAGAAAAGTACGCCGAGATACACCGCGCTCCACGGCAGGAAACCGACTAGCGCCATCCAGATCGCCGAGCCGCGCGGATACACGTGTCCCGTTCCGAAGCGATCCCCGTAGTCTTTAGTCACAAAGCGCAGAAAATTTTCTTGCACGAAAAAATAGTGCAAAAACCCGGGGTGTCTGAGCTCGCTAGCGATGAACCAAGGCGCGGTTATCAAAATGAATAAGAGGACGCCGCCGAGCCACGGGAGTCGAGGAAATGAGTTGCGCGCCTCGGATGAAAAAAGCCAAAAAAATATCGGCGCGCCGATAAGAATCAATCCGGCTGGGCCCTTGGTTAGAAATGCCAGCGCGCAGAAAAGAAAGAACAAATATCCGGCACCGCGGTTCTCCTCCCTCTTTTCAGCGGCGAACGCGAACGCCGTTAGCGCGCCGCAAATCCATGCGCTAAATGTCACATCAACGGTGCAGCTTGCCGACAAGAAAAATAACAACCCGCTGGTGGTGAGAATGGCCGCGGCTGAGAGCGCTATTTTTTTCGAAAAAAAACGCACGCCGAAGACGTAGGTGCATGCCGCTATTAATAGCCAGCCGAAGAAGCTCGGTAAGCGCGTTACCCATGCGTCCATTCCAAAGACCGTCATGCAGATGCTCGTCAGCCAGAAATGCAATGGCGGCTTGCCTAGGTACGGTTCCAGGCCGGTTGGAAGAAGCAGCTTCGGCGTAATCCAGTCACCGCTCAATACCATCTCTTGCGCCACGAATGCGTATCGGCCCTCGGTTGGATCAATGAGATCGACCATGCCGATCGACAAGAGGCGAACGAGCACGATAACCACCAGAGCCGCAATTGCAAAGGATACGTGCTCGGTGCGGATCTTATTGTTCAAAGTATACCGTCGAAAATGAACGGCCTAATACGGAGGCGATTTGCCGATATTAACTAGCTTGCATATTAACTAGCTTGCAGAGTGCTAACTAGTTTGTAGAGTGCTAACTAGCCTGCAGAGTGTTAACTAGTTTTGCAAGACGGCTGATCTTACGGCTCGCGCTGCGGTGATGAATAATCTTCTTCGAAGCCGCTGAGGCGAGAAGCTTCTCAGCTTGGCGAAGTTCTGCCTGAGCTTCTGCGAGAGCGGCTTTTCGATCTTTTCCTGTCGAACCGGCGCCTGCCACCTTAGCTTGAACTTCCTTTACCGCGCCGCGGATTAGACCCTTGGCCAAACGGTTATGCGAGCGGCGCTTTAAGCTCTGACGGTGGCGTTTAATTGCTGATTTATGATTAGCCATGATCGATTTTCGTAAACAAAAGTAGTGTAATAAAGTGCGGGGAGTCTACCAGCTCGGCGCTCTAAACTCAAGCAACCGGCCAAATATCACTTTTTGAGGTCCTTAGCGGCCTCGTTGATGACCTTGGGGAAAAATTGCTCGCTCCAGGCCTTGGTCGCCCCTGTTTGCCCCTGGTAGTGACCTTTTCCGCCCTCACCGTAGGCAATCTCTGGGGGAGATTCCATACCCATAAATACCAGCTGGGCTACGCGCATGCCCGCCGTAAGAGCACGCGGATAGGGGCCCAGATTCTGCAATTCGAGCGTCACTTGGCCCTGAAAATTTGGGTCAATCCAGCCACTTAAGCTGTGGTTGAGCCATAACCGGCCAAGCGAACTCTTGAGCTTTAGATCGGCGACTACGTCCCGCGGCATTTTGATATACTCTTTGGTGGTCGCCAAAATTACTTCGCCCGGAAAGAGCACGATAGAGTCGGCAACAATCTGTTCCGGCTCGCGGGTTGGGCAGATCCAGTGGTTATCGAGCGTAACGTCGTAGCTCGCAGGATTAATGTGCTCGGGGTTATACGGTTCAACGCCGCCGGATTCGGCAAATATACGTATCCAGTGGTCAGGCTTAATCATCTTAATTACTATGCCTATGCACGAACAAAATTGACCCGTATGCTAATGTGCTTCCGGGTTAAAATCAATCCGCCTGTGCTTGGGCTAGCTGCGACAAAGCGTTAGCGAAGTCGAGCCCCGGGCATAATTCGGATGCAATTTTTCTTTAGTTTTAGGTGCTCTGCATGGCGAACGAGCCGATTTTTCAAAAAGTGCTGTTGATCGAAGACGACTCGAGTCATGCGCTGCTCGTCAAGCGGGCGCTCAAAGGCTTTGTTCAATCGATCGAGCACTGCAGCGGAATGGTCGAAGCGGTCAAATGCGCGGGGACGCTCCAGCCAGACCTGATAATTTCCGATTTGAATCTGGGCAGCGACGTGGCGGTAAAACATTTTCCGGAATTGCAGCAGTGTACTGAAAACGCTCCGATTATAGTTCTTACCGCATCCACCTCATTAAACGACGCAGTTGAAGCGATGCGCCACGGCGCGCGTGATTTTATTGTTAAAAATTTCGACAAGGACTTTGCCGAAATTCTTGGGTTCTCTCTGCAGCGCCTTGCCGTTGCACTGCGCTTAGAGAGTGAGCAGCGGCTTTTGCAACATCAGCTGCGCATTTTGCAAGTGGCGATTGAAAACAGCGCTGATGGCTTGGCGGTCGTTGAGGTCGGAGGAGAGGTTTCATATCACAATTCGGCCTTTACGAAGTATGTGGAACGGTGTGGTGGCGACGGGAAATCAATTCATTCGCTGATGGGTCCCGCTGTCAAAGATGGCGCGAATGTTCAGCGTCTCCTCTCTGAGCAGGTTCAGAAGATGGAGGTCGGTGGATCTTTCCAAACGGAAGTTTCTTTTATTGGCGAGAAAGATTTCGCGCTTGATCTGAGCTTGGTGCTTATTCAGGAGCACGCAAGTGACTTTAGTGAGCCGATGAAGCGCTTCGTGTTTCTCGCCAGAGATGTATCGGAACAGCGCAAACAGCAGCGGTTTCAGCGTGAAATTCTTTCAACGACAACCCACGATCTCAAGGGGCCGCTCGGCGCAATTATGAGCTCCGCGGAGTTAATTCCGCAGTTCACCAGCGACATGCATAAGGTCGAGCAGCTTGCGTTACGTGTAGGATCTTCCGCAAAGACTGCGTTGAACTTAATCGAAGAATTTTTGAGCGCGCGCCGCATTCAGGAGGGGAGCTTTATACTTCATCCGAAGCCGGTTGATCTTGTCCCGCTCGTCGGCGAAGTCATCGCCGATTTTTCGAACATGGCGACCGTTCGCGGTATTGCACTTGAATTTCTGCATCAATCCGAAGTTATGCAAGGAAAGGTGGATGCGATCGGATGTTCGCGTGTCGTTAGTAATCTCTTGAGTAACGCGATAAAATTTACGCCAAAGGGTGGCAAGATAACGATTGCGCTCTCCACTGGTGCCAATAGCATTACTATGCGTGTCCAAGACACGGGCAGCGGAATGGAGCCGCATGAAGTTAAGAAGTTGTTTGGTCGTTTCTCTCGGCTTGACCGGCATCAGGAAATCGGCGGTACGGGATTGGGCCTGTTCGTTGTTAAAGCGATAGTCAGCGCACATGGTGGATCTATTAACGTGACCAGTGCGGTAGGCAAGGGGACTGCCTTCGAAGTTAGTTTGCCGACTGAGCCGCCGATTAACGAGCGCGGCGAACTATATTGCCTCGATTTTGAATAGCTCGGGTCTGCCGTCGTTACGCCAAGTTTTCGAGCTCGGCGCTTTTCTCGAAGCGGAAGACGATAATCTCTTGAGAGTAGTATCGGATCGTGTCGAGCACCGTCGGGAAATATTCCGGATATGCAAGCACGGGAATGAAATCGCGATGGCAGAGCTGTCGAGCGGTAACGGTAAATCCTTCAGCGCTAAATGCTCTAACAAAATCTTCCGGCGAATGATTCGCCGGAGCGAGAGTCGAATCTTTGCTTATGATATTGCACCATTCTTTCCAGCGCGGATGATCCGTGTGGCAACCGGTTGCAGCATAATACACGCCGCCTGGAGCGATCACCCGATTCATGTAGCGCGCGTGCTCTTGTAAGTCGCGAAGTAGCCAGAGCACTTCGAAGCTGAATGCCACGTGTATTTGATGATTGGCTATGCTATCACCAGAGCCGAGTAGGAACTGATTTGGAAATGCGTGCACTTTTGAGCGCGCTGCCAGAATCGCGTCTTCGGAGATGTCGACGCCAATACCGCTTGCAAACGGTTTCATCTGATAGAGCGTGTCGAGAAAGGCTCCACGCGCGCAACCGAAATCGAGCACGTTTGCGCCGACAAGAGTTCGCTCCTTAATGTTATTGATCATCGTAATCCAGAACGGGCGGCGAATTTCGTGTTCAACTTGAGCATCGCCAGCTTTGAGCCAGGTTTTGATCACGTCGCTGCCTTCTTCGGCCTGATTGATTTCTACTGATTTTTCGAGAGAGAGGGATGTGCTTGCCTGTTCGTTGCTCATAACTTTCAATTAGAGATTATATTTTCGTTAGTTCGATTTCTCGTGTAAGCGTTATATAGTGCCGCGGTTATCTCTGCAAGTCTAGTGATTGCTTTGCATATAAAGAAGACAGCCTATTGACCGATTGACAATAGAAACTCCAATTCTTTCGATAACATATCTATGCGTTGCCGACGTTCTGGGGAATTCGCTTCGAAGGTTAGTGGTAGATCGAGGTCGTGTCCCAAATCCGGCGCGAGATCTAGCCGAGAGCCGGCGAAATTCCCTGCACCTGCCATCATTAATGAAAGGCGTGTCGAATGAGCAGATGCGACGGTTTCATCTTTTCTACCACCAACAATTAGCAGCGGCGGGGCTTGCTCTTGGCGTGCGAGCGACAGCGGAGTTCGTTTACTAAAAATTGCGCTCTCGCTTTGCGGGTCTCCGAATTCGTTCCGCCATGCTCCGCCCAAACTATAGGCCGGGAAATTCTCCATATCGTATACGCCTGACTCGAGGACAGCGCCTTTTAAGCAGTTTGGATCAAGTGCCAACGCTGATGCGATAATCGTCGCGCCGGCGCTGTAGCCGGCGCCGATGAAATTGTAGCCCTTCAACGAGGTATCCGCGCCCATTCCTTTAAGTGCATCGATGAAATCGTCGGTGGAGACCTGCTTGGCTCGTCCTTGTCCGGCGATATGCCACCGAGCGCCATACTCGCCCCCGCCGCGAACACCAATCCAAGCTACGCTTCCGCCGAGTTCAAGCCAGGACGAGCGGAGCGCGTTGAAGCGCGCATCAAGGATCGTACCCCATGTGCCATACACACAGATGAGTAAGTTGGCATGTTGTCTACCGTGCGCATGAACTATTTCAACCGGAATAGGCGTCCCGTCACGAGCTGTAAACTGTCGGTGCTCATGGCTGTATGGCAGGCGTGAAAGAATGAATGAAGCGTTCGCCATATCAGATTTATTACAGGGTACCTCGAAAGGAGCGATATCTAGACGTGAAACGGTAGCGATCGCGCGGTGGTTTCGCGTTACGCGGATATCTTCGACAACAAGATCGCCATTATAAATAGTTTCGACGGCGTCTGAGTCGGCACCGTTCTTTTTTACGATTTCGTGGCGTCCGTTGCTATAATACACGAGAAGGAACGACTGGCCGACAGCGGCGGCCGTGCGAAGAATTCCCTTCTGCTCTGCCGCAATAGTAATAGGATCCCTACCCGCGCGGACATAGACGAGTTCTCCGCGTCCTTCGCGTCCGTCACAGATTCCTAGGTACCCTTGCTTCCATGGCGCGAGCGCGCGAAATGTTGGATCGCATCTAAGCGGCGAAAAAGTTATGCGTTTCGATTGAAAGAGATCGACGGTGAAAAAAGAGCGCATTTTGTGAAAACCTTCGCGCATTGTTACCAGCGCTTCCGAACGTTCGGAATTAACGGTAAGCGCAAGGCGCGCATCGCGGGGATATGGCAGCGCAATTTCTTCAATAAATTGATTTTTAGCGTCAATAAAAAACAATCGTTCAGGCCCCTGCTCCGAACTACTGCGGGGCGACGCGCCGGGAAATGCCGTGACTAGCGCACCGGAAGAGTCTTTAAACCACGCATGCACCGTAGTTCGTGAGTACGGGATGGAGATCGGCAGAGCCTCGCTGGTCGACGAAGAGTAGAGATCAAATTTTGTCCAACCGCCAATAGTATCGGATTGCAGCTTCAGCTGCCAGCGGTCGTCCGGGCTGGCTGATGTTGAAGCCGTTGCTGGCATCTGATCGCGGGCGAGTGGTTCGAGCAATTTATCGAGTTGGTGCGATAGGGCGTTGCTATCAAGAGAGAAATTCCCTCCTCGCAGCGGAAGGGTAGTCTGCTGGGCTATTCCCGAATTCTGGAAGTAACTAAACATCAATAACTCCCACTATCTTTATCGGCGGCTACTGGTAGCCGTTGTGTCCGAAAATATGCACCGAGTTAATCACCCCAGATTTATTATCTGGGAAAAAGGTCTTTAGCTCACGAAAATCTGGAAACTCTGCAGTAATCGAAGCAATTGCCTGCGCAGAGACAGGTTCGTAAAGAAGCTCTTTTAGCGAACCCGGTTCAACGCCGCGGACGAGAAATTTAATCGGATAAATCGCCTGACGCATAATCTGCTTGATGATCGCTTCTTTGCGCTTCACCATGCTGGCGATGTATATAACTGAACCTTGATTTTCGAGTTGAACGTCCATTCCATCACAGCAAACCGCGCGTATATCGGTGTCTAAGTGGAGGACTCGAATCAAAGCTGCGGCATAGTCGGTCGCCTCTTGGTTAACATCGATCAAGTCTATTGCATGGGTAGAGTTCGCGGGGACTGGCTGGGAGATGAGCGGTTCAAGCGCTCGGCAGAATTCACGACCGTCGAGCTCAGGAGACATGCATATTTTGCGGAAGGCGGCGATAGTTCCCGTGGCAGCGGCGCGGCTAATTAAATTCAGAGCGATTGCGGTGAGTGGAAACGGCCCCGACCCAATAAAGACTATTTTTTCGTTTCCTTTGAGCTCAAGAAGTTCCCATTCGATGAAGGAGAGCTTGAGATAATTGCTCAGATAGGGAAACTCAATCAGCGACTCAATCGCAACGCTTCGATTAACTTGCTCTGACATCGATTTTCCGGCTGTATACGCAACTTAGTTCCGATTTTTTCCGGCGGCGATGATCTTGTTTGCCCAGAAACATTCCATTTGATACTCGCAGTCCTGACAGAAGTCGCGAATTTTAGTACATACGCCTTCGTCCTTGAGGATTTTTAAGCAGATTTTTTCTCCGTCATTAACATGAGGTGCTTCGCTCATCACTTGCTGAACGAGACGGGTTAATCCGCGATTGATGATAGAATTGTGCGGCGAAAGATCGATTTGGTTTGAAACTTCCTTCCAAATTCCTCTGACCGTATGAAGAACCTCGTTTGCTATGAGCGAGCCTGAAAACACCTATATCCTCCAAAGTTAATAATTACGCGCATGTGCGCGAAGAATGCGAATATACATGATGATGTTTGGGTATTCAAGCATCTCTCTGAATAATGTAATAGAAAAAAAGTGGATTATCGCGATAGGTTATGGCTAAAAGTCGGCTGTGCCCGCTCGGCAGTCATTGCCATCGCTATTAGCGCAAAACGAAATAGCCAATTATCGCGAAGGCTTGTGGTGGATGGGGCGCTAATCTAAGATTTTGCCAACCGCTTTTCAGCGGAGTCATTTATATCCGCATTGGAGAGAATTGAGCATATGTTATCCAAAAAAGTTGAGGCTGCACTAAACCAGCAAATTGAAGTTGAAGCGCAGTCATCACAGTTTTACCTGGCGATGGCTTCCTGGGCCGAAAGCAACGGACTGAATGGAACCGCGGAATTTTTGTACAAGCACTCCGACGAAGAGCGCATGCACATGCTCAAGCTGGTCCGCTACGTTAATGAGCGTGGCGGTAAGGCAATTATTCCGGCGCTTTCGAAGCCGCCGAAAGATTTCAAAGATTTGACCAACGTCTTCAGTCTTCTTCTTAAGCATGAAGTCGTCGTTTCTGCCGAAGTTAACTCTGTTGTCGATATCTGTCTCAAGGAGCGCGATTATTCGACGCACAATTTCATGCAGTGGTACGTGGCTGAGCAGATAGAAGAAGAAGCGCTCGCGCGTATGATTATGGATAAGCTCAATTTAATTGGAAACGATAAGGGCGGCATGTATCTGTTCGACCGCGACATTCCAACGCTTTCGGTGCCCGCATCATCGGCGCCTCCAGCACGCTAAGCGGATCTCGTTTTACGGCCGCGTCGATAAGACCGTTATCGGATCGTTTGCGTTGATCCGCCCAGGACGGACGACTACGGCATTTTGTCCAAACATCGGGCTATCGAGCAGATCAGCTTCAAGGTGTGGAAACGTTTTAAGCAGGTGACGGCCCGCGTGGAAGGTCTCCAAGGTTTTGCGCGGCTCGAGCGGGCGCTTACTGAATGTTCCCGTCTCCTGAGTTACCCCTGTAATTGGACAGCGCCCGCATGGTTTAACTATTTCAAGGATCACATCGCCAATCTGAATTTCGCGCAATGAATCTTCGCCCCATGCTTCGATTCCGCCAAGCACGACGTTCGGGCGAAATACGCTCATGTTGACCGGATCTACGCCGTTTCCTGTCAAGCGTGAATTGAGATCGTCGAGCGACGCCCGATTAGTTACGAGTACCGCATACCCGTCCGCGAATTCAGTTTCTGCCGTAGCGCGCTGCGTATATATGTCTCGTGTCTTACGCACTTCATCGGAAGGAAAATATACCAAGCGAAATCGCTCGCCCTTCCACGGTGGGAGAAAATCTGAAATCCATTTCGCCGCAGTGTCGCCGGCATCCATGCCCTGATATATTTTTCCGTGAAGTTCGACCGTGATTTTTTGATGGGACGGATCCTCGAAGGGGACGATCAGCGGCTGTCGCTCCGGAGCAATAAGTTCAACCGAGCCGTCATTCAGTACCGCGCGCATTAACGAGAGTTTTTGCGCACCCTTTTCACGCTGAGAAATGAAGCGACCGCTCTCGGATACCACCATCCAATGGCGATCAAACAAGATGCCGGTGTTGGAAATCTCTGCCGACGCGAGCTGCTCCGCT
This sequence comes from uncultured Bdellovibrionales bacterium, assembly GCA_964435675.1. GTDB lineage: Bacteria > Bdellovibrionota_C > UBA2361 > UBA2361 > CAYTAW01 > CAYTAW01. Next base: position 436 of record CAYTAW010000003.1, on the reverse strand, counting down.
GCGCCTGATTTCAAAGGATACCGATATAATTCTGCAATATGCATAACCTTATTCATGTACCGTGCACTGATGAAAATCAAGAAAAAGATAGCATCGTGCACTGGCGCAGAGCATCGAGGGACGTGCTAGACTGCTTTATATTGTGGGTAAGTCATCAAAGCGGATCATTATTGTCGGCGGAGGCTTCGGCGGGATTTCGGCCGCTCAGGGCTTAGCGCGTTGCGACTGTGAAGTATTGCTTATTGATCGGCGTAATCACCACGTTTTTCAGCCGCTTCTTTATCAGGTTGCTACGGCAGCCCTCTCACCAGCAAATATCGCGGCGCCAATTCGCAAGATTCTTTCCGGGCGAAAAAATGTGCGCACCATCATGGGTGAAGTGACCGCGGTTAATCTTCAGAAAAAAAATGTGTCGGTAACCGTATTCGGTGAGGCG
>CAYTAW010000002.1:26391-29308 GCA_964435675.1 uncultured Bdellovibrionales bacterium | reverse complement strand
GGGTTCGGCGCTGCAGTCGGCGGCGCCATCGGAGGAGTCGTCGGCCTTATCGGCAGTTTCTTCTCTCGCTCGGGCAAATCAAAGGATCAACTCGCGCGCGATCAAGTCCGCGACGCTCTCAAACAGAGTGGAGTGATCAACGATCAGTGGCAGTTAACGTTGGCAAACGGTGAACACTACGATATTGGCAAAGATGGAAAATTCGCGTTGACCAATAGTGATGGAACGACGCGACATGCATATGACGTCGACTTTACCAATCCGCTAGCGGGAAAGACCGTGGCGATGCTGCAGCCGCTTGCATTCATTGTTACCGGCGGAAATCAAAAACTCGCCGACGATTTTACCGGTTATTTTACCAATGCAGCACTCTCTAACGCCAAAACAATAGAAGCCGCCCGAAAAAACGCGTTGGCGATTTTTAAAAACGCCAAAATTGAACCCGAAAAAATGGCCGAAATTATTGTGGCTTTGGCTCAACGCGGGCAGATTCCCGAAACAACCGCCGCGGTTTACCTCGACGGACTTGCGTATCTGGTGAACGGTGAAAAGAAGCCTGCCACCAAGGGCACTAAAACTTCAGCAGCGAAGAACCAAGAGTAACGCGCACTAAATATCACGGAGATATGAGTTGTACTCGATACTGCTTACCTGCGATTCGATCTCCTCTTTCTCCTGTTCTTTGCACGCCAAATATAATTTTTGGTAACTCGAGCCGAGATACTCGGCTATAAATGGCGAGTGGCAGAAGGCTTCAAGGGCATCATCCCAACGATTGGGCAGCGAAAGCGCATTCGACTGATAGACATTTCCTTCGAGCGCCGGAACCGGTTCACTACGTTTCATGATTCCATCGAATGCCGCGGAAAGAATCGAGGCCAATACTAAGTACGGATGTGCATCCGCACCGGAAACCCGGTGCTCGATGCGAGTGGCCGGAATCTCACTCTCGGGTATGCGCAGCGAGGCAGAGCGATTATCGTATCCCCACGCGATGCGCGTCGGCGCATGCGATCCGGCGCGAAAACGCCGGTAGGAGTTAAAGTTGGGCGCAAAGACAGCCATCGAGTCACTCATCGAAGACATGAGGCCGGCAATTGCAAAGCCCAGCTCAGGGGATCCGCGCCAATCTTTTCCCGCAAAAATATTTTTGTCGGTCGAATCGAGCACGCTGAAATGAACATGAAGACCGTTGCCGGAACAATCCGCATACGGTTTTGCCATAAATGTCGCATCGAGCGAATGCTGTCTCGCTACGCCGCGCACTATGCGCTTCATCAAAAAAGCGTAGTCAGCCGCTTTCAAAGCATCCGCGACATGATTAAGATTAATCTCATACTGTCCGGGTCCGTTCTCCGAGATTGTCGTATCAGCGGGAATTCCCTGCGCCCTGCAGCATTTAGAAATTTCATTCAGGACGGTGCCAAACTCTTCCATTTCGTCAATCGCGTAGGTGTGCGCGTAATCAGACCGCCGCCGCGTGCGCGGTGCTAACGGCGGCTGCGGCGCGCCGTACTCGTTCCGCTTGGAGTCGAGCAGATAGAACTCAAGCTCAAGCGCAACCACCGGCTTTAATCCGGCTGCACGATACCGCTCGAGTACCCGTGATAGAACGTTTCGCGGATCTCCGAAAAAAGGTTCACCGCGCGCGTCGCGCATTGAAAGCAATACTTGCGCGGTGGGCGCTTCTAAAAACGGTACACGGTGCAGCGTGCCTTCGACAGGAAAACAGATACCGTCGTTATCTCCCGTTTCGGCGACCAATCCAGCGGGAAGAACGTCGCGGCCCCAGATATCAACCGCATAGATTGAACGGGGCAGACGCATGCCATCTTTATATAACTTATACTCACTGCTCGACGGCAGCGATTTGCCGCGCGGAACGCCGTTAACATCGACGACAAAGGCTTCGATCGCCTCGATATCAGCGTTCGTCGAGAAAAATTCTTTTGAAGACGTCATTGATTTACCCCCACGCGCATTCGATTGCTAAAAACCTTCGAAAGCAACTGCGGATAACCCTGACTAAAACGTATGTATCTAGAAACAAAGATAATTTGGAGAATGTTCCTATATTGTATCATTAGCGAATAGGGCAACTCAAGGATAGCCTCAGCCGCCTATTTGCCGTAGCCGCCGCCGCCTGGCGTCTCAATCGTAAAGGTATCTCCGGGCCGCATCGCCGCCGTCGCCGTCGCGCCGAGGTTTTCAATCGATCCGTTACCGCGCTCGATATAATTTCTACCGGCGCGTCCGCGTGAACCGCCATTCATGCCGAATGGACCCAACTCTCGGTTACCCGAAATAATCGTCGCCGCCATTTCCATCAAAAAACGAATCTTTCTAATACCACCGTCACCACCGCGCCATTTCCCCTCGCCTCCCGAGCCGCGATTAATGCGATACTCTTCGAGCAACACGGGATAACGCAGCTCAAGAACTTCTGGATCGGTCATGCGCGAATTGGTCATGTTGGTTTGCACGACGGCCGTGCCATCAAATCCATCGCCCGCGCCCGAACCGCTGGCAATCGTTTCGTAATACTGATACCGCTCATTGCCGAACGTAAAATTATTCATCGTACCAGGACCGGAGGCCATTACCTTTAGCGCGCCGTACAGCGCGTTGGTGACGCAGCTCGACACTTCAACATTTCCCGAGACCACCGCCGCAGGATATCGCGGGTTAAGCATTGAACCTTCGGGAATAATCACCGTCAACGGCTTAAGGCATCCGGCATTTAGCGGAATATCGTCATCGACCAAAGTTCTAAATACATAGAGGACCGCCGCCATGCATATTGCGCTCGGCGCGTTGAAATTAGTTTCCGACTGTGCTGACGTACCGGTGAAGTCTATCTCCGCGCTGCGCGCGCTGTGATCGACGCGTATCGATACGTTTATTCGCGATCCGTTAT
>CAYTAW010000002.1:22231-26381 GCA_964435675.1 uncultured Bdellovibrionales bacterium | reverse complement strand
AAAAGAACCATCGCTCAGCGCAGTGATTGCGCGACGCACCGCTTCTTCTGCGTTGTCCTGTACGTGCTTCATATAGGCGTGCACAACCGGCGCCCCGAAATTATCAATCATCTCCAGTAAAATCCTCGCGCCCTCTTGATTAGCCGCAGTCTGGGCTTGAATATCGGCGATATTTTGGGAAATATTTCGCGCCGGATACGCGCCCGAAGCGAATAACTCCCTCGTTTTCTCTTCATCGAACACACCACCGCGCACGAGCTGAAAATTGTCGATTAAAATTCCCTCCTGGTCGATGGTCGAGCTCAGCGCAGGCATCGATCCAGGAGTAATCCCGCCGACGTCCGCGTGGTGCGCGCGTGAACCGACGTAGAAGAGCACGTCCACACCGCCGCGATCAAAAACCGGCGTAATAACTGTTATATCGGGGAGATGCGTGCCGCCGTTATAAGGGTTATTGAGCATGTAAACGTCACCCGCTCTCATTGTGCCGGAGCGCTCGCGGATAATCGTACGAATACTCTCTCCCATGGATCCGAGATGCACGGGAATATGGGGCGCATTGGCGATCAAGTTGCCGTCCGGATCGAACAGCGCACAGGAAAAATCGAGCCGCTCACGGATATTTACGGAAGAAGCGGTGTTCTGCAGGCGATATCCCATCTGCTCGGCGATATTCATAAATAGGCTATTGAACACCTCAAGCATGACCGGATCGACAACAGTTCCCAGCGCATTCCGTTTTGCGCGCGCTGCGATGCGCGACATGACTATATTGTCTAACGCCGTAATGCGGGCCTCCCATCCCGGTTCAACAACCATGGTGGCGTTCTTTTCAGCGATAATTGCGGGACCCGCAACAGTCTGACCGGCAGAGAGCGCGTCGCGGCGATAGAGAGGCGTTTGACGCCACTCTCCTTCCGAAAACATTTTAACCGTCTCGCACGGATCCGCAGCCACAGACGCACTACCCCCCGCGCGCCGCGCTTCCGATTCGTTCTCCCCGCGGCTATTTGCTTCCGCAGAAATAGTCGCGGCGATGATCTCTTTGTCAGGCCGGATGAATGAGTAGGTGCGCCGGTACTGAGCGTTAAAATTTTCGAGCATCTGACCATGCGCCGATAGAGGCACGATTATCTCCGACGACGTGTCGGCGTAACGAAGGTGCACGCGTCTCTCAATGGATATCGACTCAGGAGCCACGCCTTGGAGTTCAAGTTCTTCATGCGCGGCTCGGGCGAGATCCTCCAATTCCGCGCCAATCCGTTCGAGCGCCCCCTCGTTGAAAGGAACTTCGATAGTTTTTTCGCGCATCGCCGTCTGCTGCGCCAGCATAATCCCATACGCCGAAAGAACTCCGCCGAGCGAGTGCGCGAATACGGTTGACATGCCGAGCTCATCGGCCACCAAGCACGCATGCTGGCCGCCGGCGCCGCCGAAAGTCGCAAGCGCATACTGCGCGGTCACATCGTGGCCGCGCTGAACGGAAATCACCTTGATAGCATTAGCCATATTTCCGACGGCGATCTGGATAAAACCTTCGGCCACTTGCTCGGCACTGGTTCTACGGCCCGTCGTCCGTGAAATCTCCTCGGCTAGCTGCGCGAATTTTCGCTCAACCACATCTCTATCGAGCGGCTCGTCGGCATTTGCGCCGAATACGGCGGGAAAGTGCTGTGGTTGTATTTTTCCGAGCATCACGTTGCAGTCCGTAACCGTTAGTGGACCGCCGCGACGGTAGCAGGCCGGGCCGGGGTTGGCGCCAGCGCTATCAGGACCTACCCGGTATCGATTGCCGTCGAAATGGAGAATCGAACCACCTCCCGCCGCGACGGTATGAATGTCCATCATTGGCGCGCGCATGCGCACGCCTGCTACGGCAGTTTCGAATTTTCGTTCATAGATTCCCGAAAAGTGTGATACGTCAGTCGACGTCCCTCCCATATCGAATCCGATTACTTTATCGAAGCCCTCTTGCTGCGCCGTACGCACCATTCCGACAATACCTCCGGCAGGTCCGGATAACACCGAGTCTTTCCCTTGAAAACGGTGCGCATCGGTTAATCCCCCGTTGCTCTGCATAAAGAGCAGAGGGACGTCGCCCATATGTGATGCGACCTTGTTCACGTACTGGCGCAAAACCGGAGATAGGTAGGCGTCAACGACTGTCGTATCACCACGCGATACAATTTTTATCAACGGACTTACTTCGTGCGAAACCGAAACCTGAGAGAACCCTATCTCTCGCGCGATGTCTCTCACCGCCTCTTCATGGCGTGTGTGGCGGTATCCATGCATCAGTACGATTGCCACCGAGCGATATCCCGCGTGATAGAGCTGCTGCAGTTCCGCGCGAGTTCTTTCGCAATCGAGCGTTCGAATAATTTCTCCGTCTGCGCGGAGACGCTCACCTACTTCAGAGACGGCACTATAGAGCTGCTCCGGAAGCTTAATATGGCGATCAAAAATTCTCGGACGCTCCTGGTATCCGATGCGCAGCGCATCGCCAAATCCCTTCGTGATAAGCAGCGCAGTGGGCGCACCGGTGCGCTCGAGCAGCGCATTCGTAGCCACGGTCGTTCCCATCTTTACAACTGACACGTCATCTGGTGTTACCGGCATATGCGCGGGGATCCCGAGCATGCGCCGGATGCCGTGCACGGCGGCATCCTGATATTGCTCTGGGTTCTCCGATAAAAGTTTTAATGTGTCGATCCTGCCGTCGGGAAAGCGGAATACGAAATCGGTAAAGGTGCCGCCGCGGTCGATACTGACGGCAACCGGGCGATCTATGCCGTTCTTATTAGGGGTAGTCATATGTAAAAAAGAGCGCCTACGAGATTGGGACGATTTTTAGCATAGGTCGGGGAAAAGACCGAAGGAAATAATAGAAGTTATTTTTCAGTGGACGCAGGGGCGCTCTCCTCGCCATACGCGCCGCGCTCAAGTGCCAGCCTAAATTCGGCGACCACGGTGCGCATGTAGTCACTTACGCGCATTTCAAAAAAAAGTGGATCCCAATCCTGACGTATGATGCGCTGCGCGAGTTCCGGCGTTGCCAGGTACGTCAGTGCTTGAACTTCCGAACCGTCAATAACTACCTGGACCGGATTCAAAGTATACTCGCGGAGATCGAATCCCTGCCCGATGCCCTCGAATTTATTCAGGCGATCAAGCTGCGCATCGCCCACATCCAAAATGAGCTTCCCCCGCACCGAAGCGCCGCTCTCTTGAATCATCGCCGGATACAGCTCATCTTTCACTCTGTAGCGGGCGTGATTAGGGAGCACCGCATCGTACATCTCGGTAGAAGCGCCGGCCACCGCCTCCCAAACGGCGGAATTCATCAGCGATCCATATACGAAGAGATTCGACATACGTGCGAACAGTAAGCTGCAGGCGTGCCCCTGGGCACACTCCTCTATTATAAGGAGTATGTCGCTGCTAGCATACGCCGGATACTAACGTCCAGCGCCACAGAGAATTGTGAATAATTACTGATTACTAACCGACTCTTGCTGCATGGCTTCCTCATCCTGCTGCGGTTTTAACTGCGGGAAAAGCACCACGTCGCGAATGGACGGCGAATTGGTGAGCAGCATTACGAGGCGATCAATGCCGATTCCTTCTCCCGCTGTCGGCGGCATTCCATATTCCAGCGCGCGTAAGAAATCCTCATCGACCTCTGGAGCTTCCTCATCGCCATGCTCACGTCGCTTTGCCTGCGATTCGAAGCGCTCGCGCTGATCAATCGGATCATTCAGCTCGGAGAAGGCATTGGCGAGCTCCATTCCCGCAACGATCAGCTCGAAGCGATCGGTAATTTTCGGATCGCTCTGGGTTTGACGCGCGAGCGGAGAAATGGAGAACGGGTGATGGGTAATAAAGGTCGGGTTAATTAACTTCGGTTCTACCAGCTCTCCCCAGAGCGCTTCGAGGCACCGGCCCCAATCGCTCGGCTCTTCGAGATGCACACGGTGCTGCGCCGCCGCCTTGACTACGCCGTCCAGCGTATCGAGATCGAACGTCTTTTCCACGCCGCCGATTTCATATACCGACTCGCGCATCGATATGCGCTTCCAAGGCCGAGTAAAATCGATCTGATGATCACCGTACTGAATCACAGACCCACCGCTCGTTTCAATAACAAGCC
>CAYTAW010000002.1:17134-22221 GCA_964435675.1 uncultured Bdellovibrionales bacterium | reverse complement strand
GTGATCAACTCTTCGGTCAAATTCATCAGGTCCTCGAAAGTCGCGTATGCCTGATAAAACTCGAGCATCGTGAATTCGGGATTGTGTTTTTTCGAAACGCCCTCGTTTCGAAAATTCCGGCCAATCTCATAGACGCGCTCCAGACCACCAACAATTAACTTCTTGAGGGGCAATTCGAGAGCGATGCGCATTAGCATATCGCAACCAAGGGTATTGTGATGGGTTTTGAAGGGGCGAGCCGAAGCGCCGGATGCGACTGTGCCTAAAATCGGCGTCTCGACTTCGAGATAGCCGCGATCACTAAGGAAACGTCGGACGCCGTTGATAATTTGCGATCGCTTTCTGAAGATATCCCGTACTTCTGGATTCGCTATCAGATCGACATAGCGATATCGATAGCGGGATTCAATGTCCGTTAATCCATGCCATTTTTCCGGAAGTGGAATCAACGATTTGGTGAGCAGAGCCCACGATTCCACGTGCAAACTCTTCTCCCCGGTTTTGGTAACGAACGCGTATCCCGAACAATAGATGATATCGCCGATGTCGATATGCTTGAATTCTTCGAACGAGTCGGCGCCAATCGCGTCGCTTTTCAGATAGACTTGAATTTTTCCCGACTGATCGAGAATGTGGGCAAAGGCCGCCTTCCCCATCACGCGCAGCTGCACGATGCGGCCGGCGATTGCAAAGCGCTTTGCGGTCGCTTCATCAACGACCTCAGCGGCCGCAACATCAGAAGTTTTAGCGCTGATCTTATAGTCATTCGGAAACGGATACCGCACTTGGCGGATTTTTTCTAACTTTGCTCGTCGAACGAGCTCCTGTTCGCTTCTTTGTACCATGAACGCTCCGAAAAAGCGGGCAACGCCGCACGTAGCCTGGCCGGAATCAATCCAGGCGCAGGGCATAACATTCTTTCATTATTTAGCCTTTTCGAGCAATAGTTTTGCGCGCAAAGCGCTTGCGGGCGTAGCCCAAACGCTGCAAAAAGCGGCTTATTGTCTGAAAGGCCTCGGAACGCTGAAACTGAGTGACATGACCGCCACCCAGCCAATGAATATCGGGTTTCCCCCAGTGATCCCAAAGGCGCTGCGGCTGGGTTTCCGGTACGACTTGATCGCCAATTCCCGCAATCAAAAGCAGCCGCTCACGTTCAAGCTGCACTGGAAATGAAAGGGGCGAATGAAATGAGTAAATATGCTCGAGCAAATCGTGCGTAAGCCCTTCGCGATGCAGCTCCTCGAAACAGGGCCGGCGCTGCAAAAGCTGCCATTCGACTTCGGCAATTGAAACCAGCGGCACAATCGGAACGCAAAAATCGAACCGATCGAGCGACGCCCAGAGAGAGGCGAGATACCCGCCTAAACTCATACCGACGACCCCGTAGTGCTCAACCCCCTGCGAGCGAAGATAGAGCGCCAAGCCGCGCAGATCCGAGATCGATTGGAGGATCGCGTCGGTGGTAATCAACGGATCGAGCTTCAGTGCTTCTCGGGGACTGCGTCTCCCGTGATACGGCAGCTCAATCAGCGCCACATCCATACCCAGACGGTAAAAAATCCCCGGAAGGAACGCGAGCGAGTTCAAGCGCTGATCGCCCATGGTCCAGCCGTGCACGCCGATCATCGTTGCGCGCGCTTTCCTCTGGTGACGCCAAAAGCGCACATGCACCGTTTCGTTTTCAGGAGTACTCTCACGCAGTCCACGCAAGCAGGGAAGATGGGGTTGATGCTGCGAGCGAAACTGAAGGTCTTCGATTACGCCATCAGGCAATCCATGTACGGGAGTAATCGCATGATAGGGCGGCGTTACCGGCATTGGAAAAGCCCGGCGCGGCTCAGAAAGCCAACCCGAAACTGCGTAAAAGGTTAGCGCCTCTTGGAGCTGATCGAGATCGGCGCGCTCAAGCGGCGAATCTTCGACAAAATTATCGAACTGCCGCGCCATGCGCTGCAAGGCACGCTCGAGTTCCGGTCCCCCGGTAAGCGTCAGGCGTTCGAGTGGTGTTAATCGAAAATTTGGATCGGGATTAATGAAACAAAAATCAGCAGGGTTATATCTGCGATGGTTCACAATTGCCTTCCGGGCTGAGACGGCTTATCACGTCAGCCCTCTTAATACTTAGATGCTGCTAACGATAAAGACGTTTTTCAAGACTTCAAATTACCGAAGCCCCTATTTCCGCTCTCAGCCCTATCGGAACATTCGGCTTTTTCTAAGAAAATCTAAAGGTTAATGTGGTCAAGCCGCCGCCCCAGGTTCCAATTCGGCCGATCTTTATGCTAATCTCGCTGCCATGAAAAACCTTAAAGAACACATCTTTACCCCCGGTCCGACGCATATACCAGCGCGCGTTTTCGGCGCCATGGCGCAATCGACGCTGCACCACCGCACCGAGGCTTTTGAACGGGTTTTTGATTCTGCCAAGCGGCGTTACAGCGCCCTTGTCGGGGGCGACCATGAAACGATATTTCTAGCCTCTTCGGGCACTGGTGCGATGGAGGCCGCGCTGGCAAACACGATGAAAGCCGGTGAAAAGGTCATTTATGTAAACGCTGGAAAATTCGGTGAGCGGTGGGGTGATATCGCAAAGGCGCTTGAGTTGAACGCGGTGGAGATTTTTGCCGAATCAGGAACAACTCCGCCCCTCGAAACTATTTCTGAAACGGTAAAGAAGCACGCGGACGCGCGCGTTTTTTGCGTGCAATACACGGAGAGCTCCACTGCGCTACTGCACCCCGTCCCGGAAATCGCTCAGCTTGTTCGCTCAATCGCGCCCCAAATGTTGATCGTTGTCGATGCAATTTCAGCGGTAGGCACGCTCGATATTCCGCTCGATAAACTTCCGATCGACATTTTAATCGGCGCCTCCCAAAAAGCGCTAATGAATCCGCCGGGGCTTTCGATCTTATCGATACATAAACGCGCATGGGACGTGATTGACTCAGTACCTCGCCGCTCACTCTATTTCAATCTGCCGCTCGAGCGCTCTGCGCATAAAAAATCGACCTCCGCCTGGACGCCGGTGATGAATATTATTCTCGGTCTCGATTGCAGCCTCGAGATGCTCGAAGCTGAAGGTAAAGAGCGCGCCTTCCGACGCCACGCGATCGCCGCCGAAGCGGCTCGCGCCGGGATTGCCGCGCTTGGACTTCCGCTCCTTTCGCCGAACAATCCCGCACCGGGCGTAACCGCGGCCCGTCTGCCCGCTTCAGTTGACGCTGAGAAAGTACGCGCCACCATTTTTGAGCGCTACGGCCTGCAGCTTGCGGGGGGACAAGAGGAGCTCAAAGGAAGAATTATCCGCATTGGTCACATGGGATATATGAACGCATTTGATGCGCTGGTTGCGCTTTCCGGGCTAGAGCTTGGGCTCGCCGCGTGTGGGCACACCGTAGCGGCCGGAACCGCGGTAGCCGCTGCGCAGCAGGTAATCAGCAAACACGGCGGGGTTTCGTGAAAAACGCAGCCGCAGAACTATTTCGGAGCATTCAGACGCAAACGTGTAGCGCGCTCGAAGCACTCGACGGATCAGGAAAATTTATTTCTGATGAGTGGCAGCGTGAAGATATGAGCGGCGCCGATGGTGGCGGCGGCGATACCCGGGTAATGCGCAACGGCGCCGTTTTCGAGCAGGGCGGTGTGAATTTTAGCGAGGTTCACGGCACATTACCGGCCGATCTCGCCGTCAAGTTGCTGATGCCTGAACGCGACACCGCATTTTATGCGACAGGCGTGTCCATGGTGTTTCATCCCCACTCCCCCCTTATTCCTACTACACACGCGAATTTCCGCTATCTTGAAGTCGGAGAGGCCCGCTGGTTCGGCGGCGGAATGGATCTGACGCCATTTTATCTTTTCGATGAAGACGCGAAGCACTTTCACCAAACGTTGAAAACGATTTGCGATCGACATTCCCCCGCGTATTATGGGGAATTCAAAAAGAAGTGCGATTCCTATTTCTTTCTTCCGCACCGCAAAGAAGCCCGCGGCGTCGGCGGAATATTTTTCGATTACCTAGGAAAGAACGAACCCGATGCGCTTCCTCGCTTGAAAGATTTCGTCGAAGATTTAGGCACGCACTTTATCGAGGCATACCTCCCTATAGCGGCGCGGCGCAAAGACGCCGTCTATACTGACGCCCAGAAACAATTTCAGTTGCTGCGCCGCGGACGGTATGTTGAGTTCAATTTGGTCCACGATCGCGGCACTCTTTTTGGACTGCGCACGAATGGCCGCACTGAGTCGATCCTGATGTCCCTGCCCCCCGTCGTGCGTTGGGAATATAAGGATGAGCTGCCTGACCTTGGAGCGGCTGAACAACGCCTGCTGGAAATACTGCGGAATCCGATCGACTGGATTTAGGCTGCCGCGTGAATGAGCATTCTAGCGGATACTACGGTAAAATGCCCCTTTTACAAAATGTAAGTACGCACTAGTCCGATTTCTCATCTTACTATCGAGCCAAGAGGTTTTGAGGGTTGAGATGAGGACTAAATCCCCCTTTCCTTCTATTGAAGAGATTATCGGCGGAGATAACGATACAGGCCACTCGTTTACTCTTCACCGCACCATTCGCTCTCTTCTTCCAGAGATTTCTTACTTCGCTATTTCGCTTCTGATTCTTTACGCGACCGAATACGCTGCGGCAAAGCTGCTCGGCTCTCAATGGCGCAATTCGATACCTATTCTTGGCGGTTTCTCCTTTCGCTGGCTAACCGTCTTGCCCATCTTTCTGCTGCTGGAGATCATCCGTAAATATAATGACAATCTATACGTATTCGAACGCGATCGCGTTGTTCATCATTGGGGTTTGCTATCTCTGCGCTACAAGGTTCCGGCGATCCGCTATTTCGACATACGGGCTATGAAAGTTAAACAGGGGATTCTCGGTCGCATCCTGAATTATGGCGATATTGAACTCAGCACCTCGGCTCAGGACAATTCCGAAATAATTTTAGTCGGAGTCTATGCGCCGCGCGCCTTGGCAAGCTTCATAGAAGAAATGCGCACCTGGCACCATAGCAGCGACGAGGCGACTTTCATCTCCCGCCGGCGCAACCACGAGCAGCGAACGGGTGTTA
>CAYTAW010000002.1:0-17124 GCA_964435675.1 uncultured Bdellovibrionales bacterium | reverse complement strand
ACCGGCCAGCTCTCTAAAAACAGGCTTAAATCACAGATTGGGGAATTATTTCCATATCATTGGGTAGGCGCATAGTGCGCGGTTGTGTGTGGGTTTTATTATGGGAAATCAGGATGTTCAGCATTCAGGGCGCACCAGGAACGGTGGCAGTTCTTCCGACCTCAGCACCGATCCGAGATCGTCTGGAACGACCGTTCTGGCGGATTCCTCTTCTGCCGTGCACGGCAACCGCAGCTCCATTCTTGACCAGATGCGGCGTAACACTCACCGCGTTCCGGTCGAACATCACCATCGAGATCCAAACTCCACCACACCCGCACAGGACCCGACCGCACGAAGCGCCCCGATTAACAGCAATCGCGCAGCGTTTCTCGAAGAAATGCGGCACTCGAACCCCCGGCCAAGCACCGAAGTGCATCATCTTGCTACGCGAACAGCCCCGACGGAGGCTCGCGAAGAAATCGCACCATCGCACCTACGGCCCTCACAAGGTGCCGAATCCCCGGCTTCGGCGGCCAAAACGTGGTCGCAGAAATCCTGGACCGAGAAATGGAGCGAAAATTTTAGTCAAATGGGATCGCTTGTTAGCAGCTTTTGGAATTCAGCAGCCTCAGCCATTTCATCGGCTCCTTCAAAACTTAGCGCCGTCGTCACCTCTGCACGAGAAACTATCGATCACGCGCGAAACAATCTTCGCCAATTCGGTGCCGAAGCGAGTGTGAACTGGTCAAAAAACTTTTCAAAAATGGGAACAATGCTCGCTTCTGCGTGGGACGCGACATCCTCATTCGTCACATCAATCCCTTCGAAAGTGAGCTCTGCAGCTTCCTGGACATGGAACGCGGCAACTTCAATCGCTGAAGGCCTTCCTTCTAAACTGAGCGCGGCCGCATCGTGGGTGGGCGAAACGGCCGTCTGGCTTGGCGGCAAAGCCGTTGATTTAGCGGTGAAAGCCGCCGATCCGCAGAACTGGATAAATCTGGGCAAAGCACTCCTCGATCCGCAGACTTATATTTCTATCAAAGACAGCGTGGTCTCTGCAGTTCAAACCGGATTCGAATGGGGGAAGAAGGCGTATTTCGCCACTGGAGAAGCACTTTATTCGGCTGGTACATTTCTCGCAAAGCCTGAAATGTGGACCGCCGTTAAAGATGGATTGGTCAGCGCCTTCACCACTTGTAAAGACTTCGCCGTTAACTGCCTGACCGATCCGAAGAAAGCGTTGGAAATGGCGTGGACTGCAACGAAAGCCGTCGGTCACTTTTTATATGACATGGGTAAAACCCTCGGCGTTAACGACATGTTGTGGGGCTCCGTCAAATTTGTCGAAGGGTGTGCGCGAATGGCGACCGCACCGTTCCAATTTGGCGCATCGCTAGTGGTCAACAGCTATAATCTCTTGGTCGGCAATCAAGATTTCAACACGTTCTCAACTAATCTCGGGCAATCGTTTTCCGATACCTTTGGTAAAGCCGCTGGCTGTTTCGTAGAAAGCGCGACCGCCGTAAAGGGCGCGGTGATGCTCATCGGAGAATTGACTGGCGTGACCGACGCCGTCAAGTGCGTCTATTATCTTGCCAAGGGAGATCTCTCTAATGCGGCTTTACACGGTGCCTTCGCTCTAATGTCAGCGGGCGCTATCGCTGCAACCGTCGCAACGGGCGGCGCAGCAGTCGGCTCAGTCGCCGCAGTAGCCGCAGGTCGCAAAACCGTGATAGAAGCGCTCAAACAATTCGGAAAAGTCGCGCTCACCAATTTTGCTAAGGAAGCAGCGGAGACCGTGGGCAAAGATACCGGCAAAACCATCGTCAAAAAGATGACTGCCGAGCTCGGAGAGAAACTCGAACAGGCGATTGTAAAGACTACCGAGAACGTCGTTGAGAAAACCACTTCTCAGCTTGCGAAGCTCGTCGAAAAAACCGGCAAAGAAGCGCTCACTGGCCCGGCAGCTCTGCACAATTTCGAGCGTCTCGTGCATGAAACGGCGCTCCCCGAAGTTCACAAGCTCCTCAAAGAACTAAATGTATTCGATCGCGTAAAATCGGAAACGTTGGAACTGTTGCGCACCACCAATTCTTCTTCGATTTCAGAAGTCGCCGACCGATTGACCAAGCTCGGCATGTCGCCTGAAGCGGCCCGTACGGCGGCAAAGGATCTCAAAGTAGCGCTGCGCCGCGGACTCAGCGACGATGAGTTAGCGCAGGTGCTGGCGCATCAAATCTCAGAAGAGATCTCCGGTGAGATTATTAAGCACGCAGAAAAGCCGTTCAAAGAGATGATGGCACGCGCCCTGAGAGGTGAGCTGGATACGGCTGCCGGTCGCGAACTTGCGCAAGCAATGGAGAAGCGCGGCATCAAATTAACTGAGAAGGAGATTGACGACCTTACTGAAGCAGGCTGGAAAGGATACAAACGCGCCATTAAAGAAGCAACTGAAGAAGTTTGTTTGAAAGCCGTTCGCGAAGCGATTAAAGAATTCCGAAAGCACCGCCATTTGCCGGATCTTCACCGTAAACCTTTCGAGGTCGAAACGACGACCTTCGCCAGTACGCCAACTCTGGCGTCCGCTTCGATCCACGTTGGCGACCGGTATGAATTCCAGAAAGAAGCCGCCCTGCGCCCAGACGATCCCGGCCTACGTAAGGTAACCGTACGCAGCAAGACGACGATCCTCACCGAGAATACGGAAGAGAGTGATTTAACTACCGTTGCGTAGTTATCACTGGGCTAATTACCTATTTTCACTGGTAATATCCGCTAGATTAGGCACCTGATAATTCGCACTCAAGGGAAATTACCAAAATGTCGTAGATCAATCTACGAAGTGGTAGTTGGGTGAAACGGATCTTCACCCGTAAATTAGATTATGCGAGGAGCAGTCATGAACCAAGGAAAGGTTAAGCTCGTGATCGCTGATGATCACACTGTCTTGCGACAGGGTCTCTGTGAGATTCTCGAAGACAAGGGCACATTTGAAATTGTTGGCCAAGCAGCAGACGGTCTCGAGCTGCTGGAAATTCTTAAATCAAAGCCTGTAGATATCGTCCTGATGGACATCACCATGCCGAAACTAGACGGTATGGCGACGATCGATCGCATGCACGCACAGAACATCACTGTTCCAGTCGTGATTCTCTCCGCAAATGAAGGAGAACGCAGCGTACGCACAGCGCTTAAGGCAGGAGCCAAAGGATATCTGCCGAAAAATGTCGCGCTCGAAGAGCTCGAATTCGCGATCAGTTCGGTAATGGAAGGAAAGACCTATCTGAGCCCTTCAATTACCTCGTCGCTGATGAATGCCGACGATCCGACCGAGAGCCCTATTTCAGTGCTTACCAAGCGCGAAGTGGAAATCCTCAAATATTTGGCGCAAGGCAAGCCGAATAAAGATATTGGCAAGCTGCTGCACATCAGCTCGCGCACGGTGGACACCCATCGCAGCAATATCTTAAAAAAGCTTAATTTGCGCACAAACGCTGAACTTGTTCGCTTGGCGATTGCTGAAGAACTAATCGGCGTCTAAGCGTGCGCACGCAGCCGGCTCAAGTTTTATCTGAATCAGATGATTCTCGAGCCGGCGCGCCTCACCCGCAGTTACCGGCGCCAACACCCGCTCTAAATCTGACTCTTCGCTCTTCTTTTGGTCAATTATGACTGAAGATATGAAATTCTCACTAATAATTTCACACGCGCGCTTCAAGCGCATGGAGCCAGAAAAAAACTGCTGTTGCTGCGCACGCAATAAGTCGTAGCGGTTGCGAAAAAACGGCGGCACATCGAAAACCATGACGTGCGCTCCAAGCGCGGGAAGCACCTTACTAATTTCTGCATCGGCTAAGATAATTCCCTCTTTACCGATCGATTTCGCGGCCGACAATACTCGTGCGCTGACGAGCGAATCACTCTCGCGCTGCTCGGCGAGCAACGTGAATACTCTTGTAAACGTAAAAACAGTCATACCCGCGGCGAATGCGACTATTACCCATGCGGATGCGCCACGCAGCAAAGCAGCAGTACGCGCCTCCGATGGTGAGGAGATGCGACTCGCTTCCGCAGCAATAGCGCCATGGAGAAGAAACACGATATAGGCGATCACTCGGCCATAATTCCAATGACTGAACGCGTATCCGAATACGAAGACGCTACAGAGGAACAACATTGAATACACGGGCGGCTTCACGCGCTCGCGCAGTTGAAAAAAGAAAGGGACGGCGCCGCAAAGCGCGATTCCCGCAATGCCCCAGAGCGACTGGTATACTGCCGCTCCGTGAGGATCGGCGGCAAAATGCGGCTCAATTACGAATGTGCTCAGCGGAAAGAGTGGCCAAACACCCCAAAAAACTAACGGCGCAGCAATTAATAGCGCGAGCGGTAAAAGCACCCGGCTAAAGCCCTCTTTTCGCCATTTCAACACCGTATTCAGACAGAGCGCGGTATAAAAAATAAAGGTGATCGGATGGCAGAGTACAATCAACACTCCGAGCAACGCAGCGACCGTCGTTCGACTCCAAGAAGCTTTCTCCAAAGGCGCGATCAAGGACGCTGCAAGCAGTGTTAAACTAAAGGCAAAAGTGGAAGGATATGAGAGAACGAAAAAAAAGACGCGTGCATGCAAGAACGCGCTGAAATTCGGCGGATTCGTTCCCCAAGCCCCGAGCAAAAGGAGCGAAAGGATGGGGGCGTACGCCGCCGCTCGCTGTGCGCTTTTTCCGACCATCATCAACGAAAAAAGCAGGAGGCCGAGATTCACGAAACTCATCGCTGCCAAGGCAGAAACTGCACTCACATTTAAAACGCGTGACACCGCCGCGATCGCCGCTTCATATGGCCAGTATGGGATGCGCGCTCTGACGTCCGGCAAAAAGGGATCGCGTGAAGGCCACATATCGCTCTTCAAGGCGTCGATTAGCGCAGCGTGATGCCAAAAGTCACCAAACCACGGGTGGAACGAGACAAACCATCCGTTTAGAATTAACAGAGCCGTAGTGAACAGCAGATAGGCACACTGCGCGGCGCGAAGATTCATCACGTTCCTGCGATCGCAAATAAGAGTATGCGCTCCGCGCCGTTCCCCGAGTCTCGGATTAAGCGCACCTCTGGGGTTTCCAGCAGCGCCACTGGCGGCTCACCGAACCAGAGCAGTTGCCCCACTTTCCAAAGCCGCAATTTAGGAACAAGCTGCCCGGCAGCCGCTTCTCCTGCCGTCACAAATCCCCACGATTCTCGTCGAAGTGCGTAGGCCACATAACCGGTAACTGGCGCATCGAGATTACCGACTAACGGACCGTTCTCAGTGGTCAGTTCTGGATAATTCAAGGCCCGTTCAATTCGCGCATCTGCGGGTAGATTCATTATCTCTGCGATGACTGAACCGCTTCTGCAAAGAGAAAGTACCAACGCCACGGCGAGTACCAGGCGCGCCAGAGCATCGCGAGAAATGGGCAGGCGCTCTGGCGCCCTCCGAATCACTCTTTCGAAGGTAACCGCAAATAAAAGATTGAACTGGCAAAGAGCGGGCAGGTAATACCTGCTGTACGCCCCACCAGCAGCAAGGTACACTAAAAGTTGCAATATTAGCGCAGCGCAAACGAGCCACGCGATTCGCTGCTCCGGCCCTGAAGCCGAACCACGCCGGCGCGCCCCGAATACGACTATTCCGACCATGAACGCAAATACAACGGCGCTAACTGAGATGCTGAAGAATTGTCTAATTATTTCCCCTATCACTTCGAGGCGATTGCCGGCATTAGCGGCAAGTGTGCCCACAAGGCTCTCCGCAAGCGATGGACGATTTTTGACAGTCAAGCTTCCTTGCAGCGCATCGAGCGGCAAATCAGGGTGATATTTGAGCAGATCGTACTGCCCCCCGACCACCATAAATTGTCCTGATATCGCGAGCGCACCGGCTTTCTGCGAAACGGCAGCAATCCACGGGGCCGAGAACGCTATAAATGCCGCGCCCAAACATACAAGCTCTCCGAGCGCGCGCAGCTTGCGGGAGGAATCGAGCGTTACCTGAAACAGGAAGCGAAAAATAAAGAGCAACACGACGATCGGAAATTCAATTGCTTTTGCGAGGTAAGCGCAGGCTGCGGCAGTGCCCGCAATAATGAGCAGCGTCCAATTTTGACTGTGCTCATAACGCGCCAGCATAAGGAGCACGGTCAGTAAAGTGATCGCGGCACTAAAGTCTCCGCTAATTGAAATAAACAAATAAGGGAGGACTTGCAGCGCCGTGATTGCGGAAATCAGCAGCGCATTGCCACGGTTTACGCCCGCGGCGTGGGCGACCGCAAGCATCAAAGCGCAAAGCGCGCCAGTCAATAACACGGTGATAATTTGGAATGCGAGATAAATCGGCACGCCGCAGGCAACCAGGGGAGCCATCAACAGCGGCAGCAGCGGCGAATGCATCAAATGACCAGCACTAAAAAACTCGAGCTGGCTGAAGCGCAGCGCCATACCGAAATAGGCGCTCGCATCGGGATTATAAAAGGGCGCGATGCGCCAAAAAATGAGCGCGGCAACCGCCATCGCCGCTACCACAAAGAAAAGGTTTACGCTCCAGCTAATTCGAGCCTCTTTGGCTGATGGTACTAACACGTGTCTAATATGGCGCATGACGGCCGCCCGCAAAAACCTCTTTTTTTGTGAGTCATTCGGTCAAAAATGACTGCGTTTTCCTCGAATCAGGCGAAGCAATCGAGCGAAGACCGCTAAAAGCCGGTGCGCCGGCGTGCATTTAGCGCTTCCTGCCCGTGTGGCCGCGGCACCAGTTGACCATTTCGCGGTACAAGGATAAAACCATATGAAATGACCGAAGAGAAAAAAGCTAATATTGTTGGCCTCCTTAAAGAGAAGGACTTTTTAGCTTACAGCCCGCGCGAGCGTATTCTCGCAGCCGCGCTGAAGCTTTTCGTCGAGCAGGGATATTTCAATACGAATGTTCCAGACCTGAGCCGCGAGAGTAAGTGCAGCGTCGGCTCGATATATCACAATTTCACCAACAAGGAAGAGGTCGCCAGCGCTCTGTATCAAGAGGGCATAACGCTCTTCCGACGCGCGCTTCAGCAAGCAATCGGACAGAACACCGAGATTTCCTCGGTCGTAAAAATTACCGTCAAATCGTTCCTGCAATTTTCCGAGGTCAATCATCAGCTCTCTCGCTACATCTGGCTGGCGCGTCACAATGAGTTTATGACAGGCTTGATTAAGCATCAGACTATGGTTGGCTACGATAACTTGGGCCGCATTCTAACCTTGTCGATCAAGAAAGGTATCCGCGATAAAAAGATTCGTCCGCTCAAGGCCCACATTATTTGGACAATTCTCTTCGGTATTCCGCTCGCCTACGTCCGCGATTGGCTCGACGGTTACAACAGCGAACCACCAAGCAAAGTCGCCGATGAGCTCGCCGAAACATGCTGGCGCGCCCTGCAAACGCAGAGCTGACCCAACCGTTCCTCGCCCTCAGTTAGTTTGAATCGTCCTTGATCTTATTTGGGGAATATTATTTTGAGAATTAATTTTGCAAATATTTTCCGGATCGAAGCCGCCTGCGCGATCAACGCCGGCCAATCATCGCTCGCTTGATGCGAGCAACGGTATCACGCGACCAAAACCGAAATCGGCGCCGCAGGCTATTCAGCCAGAGAAGATAATAGCCACCATTTCCCAGCATAAATCGCATCACTGGCTTTCGAAAGCGCGGCATAAAACAGAGCGCATGCGTCAGCATATTTATCTCAGTCTTGATAAATTGCTTGATCGAATGAGTCGGACTAATAAAACCGTCGCGTCCGTATGACGGAATAGCCTTCCCTTGACGGCGCTGTGTTTCGATGATTCTAAATGCGCGCCACCGTTTTTCATTTCCCATCAGCGTATTGCAAGCGAGCGCCTCTTTACGCGTAACCGTTTTAGAAACAATCTCTTTTCGTTCAATCAGGTCGGCGTACACTTTCCGAGCGCGATCGCTGCGCAACAGCGCAAAGCTCCACCCTTTATAAAAATCGACATCATTTTCGGGCGGCGCCATCCAGGGATCACCGATAGCGATGTCAGCAAACTCACTGCTCGAGTCAAAACAAGTCAGGCAGCGCGCCGGGCTGTAAAGCCGGTACAGTATATTGATAATCTCCATCGACGATGGGCGGTACCCTTTCTTTTGGCCGAAGTAAACTGGATATAATGTACCATCATCGAGCTCTATATGCGGGGCGCCCGGGTGCTTTCCGACGCGAGAAATGAAGCGTTTGGCCCGCTTGGCTTTGTCGCCAAGGGAATCCCAGATCACTTCATACCCTTCGTGCTCGACAGCCGCATGACAAAAAAGTCCAATAGTCAGAATAACGCGCTCTTTAAGCCGCGGATCGAGCTCCGCCGCCTTAACGAATCCATGTATCTGGCACGGCAATCCAACGAGTGCATACCGGCCAGGCACCTCGCGAATTTCGGAAAACACTGAATTTGTCGGAGAAATTGCGTATTTGGATTTTACCGCGCTTAAAATCTCAGTCTCCGTCCGGGCAATTATCGGTTTGCCGCGCCAGAGTTTTTCACCGTCCGACGCGATTACCACCGCGCCGTCTATCTCCCCGCGCTTGAGCAAAGACAACAAGATCGCCGTCGCCAAGCCGCCACTGGTCGAACTCTCGCGTAAACCGGGGTGCGTCGCGTAGGCAATTGTCGCTTCTTCGAAATGGCCGTGCGTCGAGCGAATATCCCCATGCTCTTGATACATAGCTTGGTGATGGCGGTAAAATTCGAATTCATCGCCGGGGCACACCTTCACGCACAAATCACAATCGGTACAAGCGCTCAGAGATTTCACCGTCGGGTAGCCATCCGTCTCCACCGCAAGGACGCCGGTTGGGCAGATGCCGACGCACGATCCGCAGCGGTGGCACAGTCCATTTTCTATAATTCTCGAAAGACTGCGTAACGCGCGCGGCTGGCTGTTATCAAACGGGATGCTCCACTCCTGCTCAGCCAAGAACGGCGATTTGCCGCGCAGCGCATTTTGCTCGGGTAAGATGGCGAGGGAGTTTTTAGTCACTGGTATAGAACCTTGTCTAGTTGCAATTCGACGTATGGTACAACGGATCTCGCTAAATGCTCAATATTTGGTCGGAAAGCCGTGCGCTTGATGGCTCCTTGCAATTACGCGATACTATTCAGCGATGATTCCCGCCTCGCATGCCACTGAATGCGCCGATATAGTGACGTCCTCCGAGGATTACGCACGGCGTTTTGCCGGCGAGGTCGGCGCCTGGATGGTTGAGACGCAGTCGCAGATCGTAGAAAAGATGCTGAGCGGTCGAGGCTGGAAAGACGCTATTGATGTCGGCGGCGGTCACGGTCAGCTCGTACGCCCGCTGCGCTCGGCTCTAATTCAGCCGACCATTCTCGGCAGCGCCGATATTTGCGGCAGACGCATCGAGCGCGAACGTTCGAACGGTGAGTGCGCCTTTTCCGTCGGTGCGCTGACGGAGATCCCATTTGCCGAGAACTCATTCGATTTGGCGACTTGTATCCGCTTTATTTCGCACTGTGAAGATTGGAAAAAATTGATTCGTGAATTGTGCCGCGTTGCGCGGCACGGCGTACTCATCGACTATCCGCCGCTACTCAGCAGTAATATCATCGCGCCGATCACCTTCAGAATAAAGAAATTGATCGAGGGAAATACCCGTCCATTCTCGATCTTTACTCATGCGGAGATTTTTAGCGAATTTGAGCATAACGGCTTCAGGTTGGCCGCGCGACACGGACAGTTTTTCTTTCCAATGGCCATTCACCGTCTTTTCAAAAATCGCGGCTTTTCCCAGGCGCTTGAGGGCACCGCAGACGCGCTCCGTCTACGCCGAGAATTCGGCTCCCCCGTCATCGCTCTTTTCACTAAGAGCGCGTAGGGAGCCTATAAGGCAGTCGAACGTGCGCGAGGGGCATACGCCGCCGATTGTTCCAGAATCATCTTCGTAGTAGATTTTGTTTTGTTTCGCGCTCTACGACTTCCTCATAAGGTTGAACATGACAGATAGATCTTATCTTGATGCTTTAATATTGGTTGCGAAGCCCCTCACCGAGGATTTCGATCCTCCGTGGAATTATATTCGCAGCGTATTTTGGGGTATTTTGCCCCTGGTCGTCCTTTCTTTTGCGACATCCTCGGTAATGGATCCAACGCCCGAATATGTTCATATCCGCCGCTTTTTCTTCAATCTCGGGTTAATTTGCGCGGGACTCGACGCCATCCTTTACTGCGCCTGCGCCTACCAGGCCTATCAACTTATGCTAATGCGCGACCATGAAAAGGGCGAGCGCGTGCGTCGGTTCCAGGACTAGCTGCCACCACAACCATTCAAAATTATTATAAAAGAATGCATTTCCGGGCCGGAATATTGTACGGTCTTCCCTTTCTTTCTATAGTCATTGGTAAATAGTTTTGAAAAGAGTACCTGTGTTATTCGCTCTCTGTATTTCAGCCCGGTTCCAGCGTTTACTGGTTTGTTCAATAGCGTACGCTGCAATATCAGCAGTGCCGGCTCAAGCCTGCCCCACAGTGGGAGGGCTCCCCGATTATAACTGCGACGAAAAAGTCGATATCGCCGTTTTAGGCGATAGCTTGGTCTACGGTTTTGGCGATACCAAAAATAAGAACCGTGGCGGCTATGTCTTGCGCACGCAGAAGAAATTTTCTCACGTGAAGTTCAATAATTTCGGCGTTCAGGGACAGCGAACAATGCAGCTTCTTGACGATCTAGAAGATGCTTTTAGCGGCAAAGCTGAAGATCGCGACTTATACGAAGCGTTGCTCGAAGCTGATGTTGTATTTCTCGATCTCGGCCGCAACGACCGCTGGCTTTTCGGCACGCCGTCAGCCACGTTCAGAAATTTAAAGCGTATCAGTTCGTTTATCAAAAAGAACGTTTCCGAGAAGACAGGTATTGCACCACTGGTTATAACGGCGGTGCTTATGCTCCCGAACCGCGGCTCGCAAGGCCCCTGGGTCAAAGAGCTCGACCAACTGATTCTACGCTCTAATTCGAAGAATGCTCCGGCTGATCTGCGTTTTGATTTGGTCAGCAAACGGTTGATTGGCACCGATCAGATTCATCCGACATCGGAGGGATATAATGCGCTCGCGAAAACATTCATCAGCTATCTCTCCAAAAATCTTCTGAAAAAAGTTGCCGCGCTTCGTCCCGATGCGGACCACGACGGTGTCTACGACTACTTCGAAATCAATCGGTTCGGCACGGATCCCGCGCGTATCGATTCGGACGGAGACGGATTCAGCGATCAAAATGAGATTTTTTCGCTGGGCACGAATCCGCTGAGCGCAGAATAAATTTCCGCGCGCGATTTGAATCAATTTGCATATGGGCCTTATTTATCTTACAATTAGGTAGGTCTAGGATTTGAACATCTTCCGGCAGCCCCGGGTTGGCAGAATCAAGAGCATTATTCCGCAGTTACGGATAGCCATCAGGCCAAGTTGTTATCAGACAGAGATGTGCTTACTGAAAAAGTGAGCCCCTGCTCGTAGTAGTAATTGATTGAAAATTTGGGAGTTCGCTAATTCGGCGCTGCGTTCATAGCGGCGCAGCAGAACCAGTGTATGGAATTATTAGGAAAAAATATGAAACAAGGCTTATTGATAGACATGGACGGCGTTATTTACCGCGGGTCGAAGATTATCCCCGGGGCGGACGTCTTCGTGAACACGCTCGTCGAAAAGAAAATTCCCTTTCTTTTCCTTACCAACAACAGCCGGCACACCCGCCGCGACGTTGTCACCCGTCTCGATCGCATCGGAATTTATGTGGAAGAAAAGCACATCTTCACGAGCGCTATGGCAACCGCGCGATTCTTAGCCAGCCAAAATCCGACTGGCACATGCTACGTACTCGGGGAAGGCGGTTTAATTTTGAGCCTGCATAGCAGCGGCCTCTCGGTAGTTGATCACGCTCCTGACTTTGTCGTCGTCGGCGAAGGGCGCACGCTCACCTTGGAA
Organism: uncultured Bdellovibrionales bacterium; assembly: GCA_964435675.1. Classification (GTDB taxonomy): domain Bacteria; phylum Bdellovibrionota_C; class UBA2361; order UBA2361; family CAYTAW01; genus CAYTAW01. The sequence goes on along the minus strand of CAYTAW010000002.1, from coordinate 5,105 downwards.
ATGGTCGAGCGCGCCATTGATTTCATACTCGATGGTGCGAAATTGATTGCAACAAATCTCGATCCGTCGCCGAAAATAAAAGGATGGATGAAACCGGGCACCGCCGCGGTGGTCGCCATGCTCGAAGAAGCTACCGGCAAGAAAGCGTTCTGCGTAGGAAAGCCGAGCCCCGTCATGATGCGCGCTGCGCGCAAGGAATTGGCGCTCGAAACCGCCGGTACGACGATCATTGGCGACACTATGGATACGGATATTCTCGGAGGTGTGCAGATGGGATACCGCACCGCGCTGGTCCTCACCGGCTGGTCGAAAACCGAAGACTTCGTTAATTACGCGTATCGCCCGGACATCGTTCTCGAATCGATTGCGGATTTCCAGATTCCCGAGGACGGAGATTTTTCGAAGATTTACTCCCGCACAGAAGCCACCTTGGCGCCCGCAAAAGCGGTCGGCTAATAGACGGCTCTAACGCAGCTTTTGAAGCAGCTCATCCATTAGCGCGGGCGGGCACGAAATAAGCGGATTTTCCGGAGCTATGCTCCACTTATCGATCGGCGTCGGATTACCAAGGGGATCGCACATAACTTCAAGACCGATCTCGCGCGCGAGCAAGGTCGCCGAAAAATCCCATGGCTTAACCGAAAATTGAATCTGAATCTGCTCATACCCTGCGGCAAGCCGTGCGCAATCGCTTGCGAAGCCGCCGAAGCGATACATGTTCTCCACGATATTGTGCTTTCTCAGGCGTTCCACCAGCGGCACTTCGCCGCGCGATCCGGGAAAAAACAGCACGCCGCATTCACGCAACGATTGCGGCAGCCGGGGACAGAGTCGTTCGCGATCTATAAACGGCTTAGGCGCTTCCCCCTTTGCGAGATCCAGAACCTGACGGCGTACTCCGTTCCCCTTTCGCGCTGTAAAAAACGCGCGTAGCGGCAGCGAATAGAACGCCGCGGCAACGAGCTCTCCGCCAAGCACCAACCCGGCGAGCGGGCCGAAGCCCACCTGCCCACCCTGAATTCCCTGAAAACGCTTGGCGCTGGCGGTACCATCGAGTGGGTCAACCAGAAAGTAATCACTTTGCTTGCCGATTAATGAATGGGACTCGGGGTTTTCTTCGGCGATAATGTTCAACTGCGAACCGAGCGCACCCAACATCAATTCCTGTGACTGCAAGTCGATGTTCATCACCATCGAATGGTCCTGCTTGTAATCCATTTCGATGGCGCGCCGCTCGGCAAAAAATTTTGAAATGAATCGCGCCGACTCGAGCACCGAACTCTCGAGCATCGAAAGCAGGTCGGCGGGAAGCTCTGCAGGTGTCATAACAGGACAATCAACTTGAAACGGTAGAATGCTGACGCCTGTATCTTAGCGTTGCCCGCGTCCTTATGGCAATCATGCCAATCTTTTGCTCAGCAGTTCCGCCAAGAATCTGAATTTCACCGTTTTTTTGGCATCTCGCGCCCATTTAGAACCGCCGTACTAATCGCTTCGTTAGCCCAGGTGATTTGTTAGAATAAGTGCTTATGGAGAGACCATCCATATCTCGGCATCCATCTTTTCAGACGAGCACCGCCCCGGATTCTATTCCTGTAGCTTCACTCGATGATCGTATTTGCAGCACATGGCAGGTAACGCCGGTACCGGCCGAGTACGCCGAGTTTGCGCGGTCCGCCATCACCAAAATGGATGCGCACGCTGTATTGGTCGGCATGAATGACGTCATGAATCAACTGAGATCTCTCGGAATGTCCGCAAAGGAACAATATTTCCAAGAAGTGAAGATACCGGGCGTCGCGCCGACACGTCCGCCAATTGCGACCATCAGCGCCCGAAGCAGCAGCGGCGAATATGGATTTCCGAATACCAATCAGCTGCTCCACGCCGTCGGCATGAGAGAAAACAGTGAGGCGCCCGAAGATACCAAGCGCCACACGATGACTTCTACGGAACGTGAAGAGCGTCCCGAAAACCGTTATCAGATGCCACCAGAAGTGGAGCGCTTCCCGACGAATGCGCCAGTACGCATCATGGTCGAACCGTCCGATGATATTGAATCGAGCTATCGGCTTACTCCGGTATTCTCTGACACCGCATTTGCGTATGCCTGCGAGCATGCAGCGCAGGTCGCGCGCGGTGAGAAAAATGAATACGCGTATATATTGGATGAAGTAATCGTACCCGCTCTGACAAGCTATTTTCATGATTGGAACCCGGCGCACTTCGGCGAAAAAGAGTTACCCCGCTATTTCGATCAGGGAACGAATAGAGAGGGCACAAACTTTAAATTGCAGGTTGAAACGCTCGATCCGGCCGGAGAAGTCGCTCGAGTCAATGTGGTGGTTACCGTATCAATCGACACTGCCGGGAAAGTTTCTGCACATGTCGCGCCAGCCGGACGCCGTCTTGCTGCCAACGCCTAACGATTAGGTCCTTACAAAACGACGTCTGCGCGATATAATTGGAGCACGCGTAACGTATTTTTCATATGAACGTATTTGATCCCGCCGCGCCGCGGGGAAAAAGCACTCTGTCCGTCTCGTCATTGCACGATGTGATCGAATCGTACTTGGAGTTCTACGCCGCAAGCTCTTCTCATACTGCGCGTGCCAAACGCATAGATCTAACCGCCTTCCTGGGTTTTATGGCGCGACTTCAGGGAACCACTGAAAAAAAGGTGACCCTCAAACAGTGGAGTTTTTCCTCTGTGCAGCGTTTTGTGGAGTTTTGCCTGAATAAGAATGAGTCACCGGCCACGGTTTCGCGCCGTTTGGCGACGCTTAAACATATGGGCCGCACGCTCGCTGAAAAGGTGCCCGGATTCATTAATCCGGCTCGCGACGTCAAAGCACCGAAAATCCCTGTCGCAAAACCCAAGGCTCTTTCCACCGCGGAGATGAAAAAAGTACGCCAGGCCGCGAGGGAACGTTTTGATGCCCGTCCTTCCTATATTCGCGCGCGCAATTTAGCGCTGCTCGAACTGATGCTCGATACCGGCCTTCGCGCAGACGAAGTGCGTCTATTAAAATTGGGGCAAATTGATCACGAGAAGAAATGGATTCAGCAGGTGCGCACCAAGGGACGCCGCTTCCGAAATGTCTATATCTCGAGCGCGGTGCGTACTTCACTCAATATTTATCTTAAGCAGCGTGAGCACGAATTAAAGCGATTTTTTTCGGCGCTTACCCTAGCGCAAGATAAAAAACTACCTCTCTTCCTCAGCAGCTACAAATGCGATCCTAAAAATCTGGATTCTTTTGCGATGAGCCCCAAAACACTATGGCGCGCGGTCAACGAGCTTAGCAAAGAGTATAAACTGCACCCACACCTCCTGCGTCACTCATTTGCCGTGGATTTCCTTGAAAATTCCAAGGACATTCGTATCGTCTCGCAGGCGCTCGGTCACAGCGACGTGCGCGTTACCATGCGCTACACCGAACGGCGCGACGAGGAGGTCGCTATGGCCTTAGAACAGCGTAAAATAACGAAATCGTAGCGCCGGATCCCGGCCAAATTGTTAAATATTCCTTCAAATCTTGCGCGTTTCTGTGTTCCCTGTAGAATACAATAGTACTGTACCCTCGCGCAGCAGCGTCGGCTGGGCATAAATCCATGAAAAAAATTCCTTCACGCTTCATTTCCGGTTTTTCCGCTACTATCACAGTAGCGCTGCTTATCGGGACATTTATCACCCCCCTTTCATTCGCCGAGGAGATTAACGCTGCCGAGTCTGCCAGCGGTTCTCCTGTTCCTTCTGACGCCACTCCTATTGACGCAACTGAAATCAAGAATGCGGGAACGAGTGAGATTCCGCAGAAACTCTCAATTCCTGAGTCGCTCGCGCTCGCCAACGCGCGCAATATCGATCTACAGCGGGCGCTCGAAAGCGTAGAAAAGCAAAAAGCGCGTGTGGTTGAAATACGCGGCGGGATGCTTCCGGAATTCTCCGCAAATGCGGGAGCAAGCTGGCTAGACGAGGGGCGGCGATTTTCCTTCCAAGGGGGACAAAAGCCGAACTCAACCACCTGGCAGGGCAACATCCAGATGGATCAGGCGATATTCAAAGGGGGCAAGAATCTCGCCGCCCTTGCCGGCGAAGATTATTTGCTCGAAGCCATCCAATATCAGTACGAGAACATCAAGAATCAAGTCGCATTTGAAGTCTATCAAGCGTACTACAAGGTGCTTCTCGACCGCGAACTTTTAAAAGTGCGTGAAGAAGCGGTTTCGCTTCTCCAAGACGAGCTCGGCCGGGCGCAGAAAAAGTTCGCCGTCGGCTCTGTTTCTAATTTCGACGTCATCCGCGCTCAAGTTGCTTTGGCAAACGCGAAGACCCCGCTCATTCGCGCTCAGAACTCGGTCAGCCTATCCCTTGAAGACCTCAAACGCGTGCTCAATATCGATCTCGATCGTGAAGTTCTGGCCGGAAGAATCACTGACAGCCTCGTGCATACCTGGGATACGTATCCGCTCGAAGAAGCCGTGAGAAGAGCCAAAGAAGGCAATCCCGAATTGCAACGCCTTGAAAAGGTGAAAAAAGCCTCTGAGCGCGGCATCGATTTTCAGCGCGCCGATTTCCTGCCAGCGCTCTCCTTAAGCGTAAACTATGGAGTTGAACGAACGGCTTTCGTGCCAACCAACTTCGAAGGATGGCAAGCCGGCGTCAATTTAAAATGGAAATTATTTGACAGCTTTCAAACAATTTCGCGCGTCGAGCAGGCGCAGTCTCAATTCAAGGATGCAAACTTAGCGCTCGAAAAAGCGCGGCTCGATAACGATATCGAAGTGCGCCGATCCTCCGCATCCGCAGTTGAAGCCCGCGAGCTAGTCGACGTGGCGACTAAAGTCGTCGAACAAGCGCAGGAAAGCTTCCGCCTCTCACAGAACCGCTTCGATGTCGGATCGGCAACGCAACTTGACGTACTCGCCGACCGACTCGCTCTAACTGAAGCGCGCTCGAACAGCGCGGAAGCCTTGTATTCGCATAATATGGCGGAAGTGCAGCTGCGTAGATCGATTGGGGTGCTTGGCGGGGATCTCAATCCGCCGCACTAACGCTCAGGCGAATATCCGTCCGCATTTTTATTTGAAGCTTGTTTGAG
>CAYTAW010000001.1:0-39909 GCA_964435675.1 uncultured Bdellovibrionales bacterium | reverse complement strand
AAATCTGCTGCTAACGGAAACTACAGCAAATCTGCTGCTAACGGAAACTACAGCACATCTGCTGCTAACGGATACTCCAGCAAATCTGCTGCTAACGGAAACCACAGCAAATCTGCATGCTCTGGTGAACATAGCGCCTGTACAGCATTAGGCTACCGCGCCGCCGTAAAGGGTGATGTGGGCAACCTGCTTATGGCTTCCGAGTATGTCATAAAAGACGGTAAGTATATTCCTATTGGTGGGTTAGCTGGAATTGTAGACGGCAAAAAACTTAAAGCCGGACAAAATTACATAGTCGAAAAAGGTAAATGGGTTGCCGTTGATTTCACGGATAACGTTTTCTCGCGTGTCATTTCTAATAAGGGTGGTGTGAAGAAAGTCAAAACCGATTCTGGCAAAGTCCTGTTTGTTGTCAGTGATGACAATGGCAATTCAGCGCACGGCGCAACCATCAAAGAAGCGCGGGAAGATTTGGTGTACAAGGTCGTAGCCAAATTCGATGGCGTAATCCCAAAGAAAGCAACAGGCAAAGAATGGATAGGCATTTACCGCGCCTTGACGGGGGCTTGTGGTGCGGGTGTTCGTAACTTCGTAGAGCAGACGGGCAAGAGCCTAGACGATACTTATACGGCCAAGCAGATTGCTGAGCTGGTTAAGGGGCAATACGGCGGTGATAAGTTTGCCGAAAAAGTTAAAGAAGTGGCATAACTGGTAAATGCAGGCAGGTAATGGTTTTACACAATGGCAAGAACAACAGACAAAGGAGTGAGTGATGAACATCATATTAGGATTTGGCGATACCGAAAAACGCTTTGAGGAAAAGCTTGAAGCTCAGATGTGGGATTACGTGGCCGATGAATTAACCAAGGAATCAGACAAATATTTTACGGATGAGTTTGTAAAAAAGATCAAGGCTTATGCTGACGGTCTAGCTACAGAAAGCCAGCGCCTCAGTGACGAATATAAAACGGCCACCGATTACCCGCATAGATATACGCGATTCTGGTGCTATACGTTAGGTGATTGCAATCACATTGTTTTCATCATCACGTTTCACCACATAAATCGCCGCCACGCTTTATCGCCCGACGGGTGGGGAATGATGGAATCCAAGCGTGTTTTTGATGTCTATTCGCATGATGCAGAGCGCGTCAGGAGAGCAGCATGACCCCCGACGAAACGAAAGCGCACCTGCTAACCGTCCTGGCTGCCCTGAAAGAGCTAAGGGATACAACCCCGCTAACCTCGCAGCGGAAGTACATTGACGGGGTGTTGCGTAAAGTGCCGGGTGGCGAGAAGGGGGGTGGGGTATGAACAAGAACTCCGTTAATCCGAAATGGAAACAGGCGCATCGAGCGCTTGACGATCTGGAATTTGTGGCGGGAACCGCGATTAATGCTGAAACGAAGGAGCCGCTTTATTACGCCATGATAAATGAGATTGGTTTCCTGCGCGATGCAACAACCCCGTTGTGGATAAAAGCGATCAGAAAAGCAAAGCAGAAATATAATCATCTGCGCATTTTTCTGGGGATTGATAGCATTGATGAACATATACCATTTTAAGGAATTAACATGACTTCAAACGATACGAGCATCAGAAACCGCTGGGATGATAAGCAGCTTAAAGTGCTTTGCCGTGAGTTCCGCAAGGGAATGTTGGCGCGTATGAGCAGCAAGGGAAAATGCGCTATGGTAACATGGGCTTTGCAGGGATTCATATCCTTTGCTACTGGCATTCAAACTGCCGTATACGAAAGCACCGTAGGGCGTTGGAATCACCTTTATCTGGTCATGCCCGATGGTCGCGTTATCGACTGCACAGGCGACCAGTTTAACCCAAAGGGGAAACGCAAATATCCACAAGTTTATATTGGCGAACCGTTGGATATCCACAAAGGGGGAAAGCCGTATGGAAACTAGATCGCTGATTAATAAAATACAAAATATGCCCGGCGCTGTGTCGTGGGGGTTGGTACTCCGCGAACAGGTAATTAACATCATCCGCGCCCATTTAGCCTCGCCGGAGGTGGTATGGCAAGTGGCTGATGCTTTATTTGAAAATGAAAAGAAAACCATGGGTGATGCCTGGTATCACCCTAGCGAAACATTGAAGGGTCTTGGGTCAACATCCGCAGAACCATGGATAAATAACGCCAAAGTAGCCATAGAATCAATTATGGGGGATGCCTCGCAAGAGGGCGCAGGAGTGGAAACTTCCGCCGATGCAGCGTTGCAACCATCCCCCGCCAGCGCTAGTGAGATTTGCTTGCTTGACCCAGATATGCCAGCGCAGGAACTTCGCTTGCATATGGGGGAGCTTACAGCCAATGAGGTGCGCGTAGCTCGTGCGGCGATAGCCTGGGCAAATACGCGGCAATGCAAGCCGGTGTTGGTATCGCTGAAGGAGGTATGTGAGGCTTATCACTGGAATAATGCAACGGTAGAAAGGGGCATAAAAGCCGTCCTAGACGCAGCGGGGGTGAAGTATGTCGAGTAAAGTGGATTTCGGCGCGTTAGCTGCTCATGTGGCATCGGCATTAGGGGCAATGCAGGGCTATGGTTTTCAAGGTGTGGCGGCAGTAAAAAGCCTAGAGCATGTTCAGGATGTGCTTATGCAGCTTTACGAAGCCGCCAAGGCATCCACTTTGGACAAATATTCTAGTCCAAAGCAGACTTTGGACAACGAGCAACCGGTTGAGTTGCCTTTCAACAGTCATGCCGATAAGCGCCTTACAAAATCTGGCGGTCTTAGCTTCACCGTCTGGTCTTACATCTTAATGCTGGAAAACAAAGCACACGGCAACCCGACAGGTGAAAGCGTCGCCGATCAAGAAGCATGGCGTGAGTATTATGATAATGACCACACGCCGCACGGAGCAATTGAGGAGGATTTTAATTATGCATAGCGAGTTGAGTCCGTGTCCGTTTTGCGATGATGCCGGAAATGATGGAATGAAGGAAGCCGTCACCACTATCCATGAAAATCATCACTCACCGACTATGGATGGCAAGGTACGGGAACCAATCAGCGTTGATATTAAGCATTGGTGTAGCAATCGTGGCTTGCCGCGACTGTTGATTTCAATCACCGGGAAAACTCGTGAGGAGGCAATAAGCCTATGGAACACAAGAGCTACAAAGCGGGAATCCCTATCCCTTTCACTAAAGGAAACGGCTTTCATTGTTGATTCGCTCAGACAGGGAATCGACATTAAAAGCGATTGGGAGGTGAGGCTTTGCGGCAAGCTAAATGACCACGCTAGAGCGTTATTTAAAATAGAAGATGGGGGGTAGCAAGTGAAACATAAGGATTTTAAGCCATGTCAGATTTGCGGGAAAGGCGTTATGCACGCTGGAATCCCACTGTTCATGCGTATCACTGTCGAACGCCTTGGCATTGACCGCCGCGCTGTTGAGCGAGCGCGCGGCATGGAATTGATGATTGGCGGTAATGCCCTCCTAGCAAACATCATGGGGCCGGATGAGGATTTGGCAAAAGTTATCGATGGCAAGAAAGACATGCTTCTGTGCCACCATTGCGCCAGTGAGCCGCTACTGCCCTATTTTTGGCTAGAGGACAAAGACGACACAACTGAATCCAAAGGCGGTAGCAAATGAACTACGCCATGCCAGGCAGGTTGCATTTAATCGTAAACAGAAGGCAGGTGTATTTTACATTCTGGACCAGACGGCGTTATCACATTCATTACGTTTTCGGGATTGGCTGGAAAAACAGCTTTTTTCATGAGCCGTGGCCGGATATCAAGGCGCCAAAAAAGCAAAAGAGCAGCAAAGCAAAGGGCGGTGAATCATGAGCACGCAAACCCATGATCGCGCAATCGACGACCTGATATCAAAAAGCGCTTTATGCCGCAAAGTCAATAGGTCAAAATCTTTCATTGACGGGTTGGGATTGCCGAAATATCCATATAAGAAAAGACGTTACTATAAAGAGTCGGATTACTGGAACGCGATCGGGCGCATACAACCGGAGGAAGTTAAACCATGGGAGTGTTCAAAGCCAAGCGTACGCCGTATTTCCAATACAAAATCACAATCAATGGTACTCCGTATCGAGGAAGCACGGGCCTTGATAAGCGCGCGGATGCAGAAGCATGGCTCGCCAATGAACGGCGGAAGATAATCCTCGGCATTGAAGAAAAGAAAGCCCTCACTCTATCTCAGGGATTCGCAAAATATGAGATCGAGCACCTGCAGTTCAAAACATCATACACGTCGATACAGCCAAAAATAAACCACGTTCTCGAATATTTCGGCGGGGATACTTGGTTGCATGATATCGGGCAAAACGAGCTCGAGCAGTATGTCGCGCACTGCCGAACTGAAACATACCGCAAAATGGTTTACAGCCCTAAAAAAAAGAAAATGGTGCCGATCGCCAAGGGGGATAATGCAAAGCCGCGCACCGCAAATGTTGCCACGATCAATCGCCGCTTGGCGGCTTTTCAGGCAATGCATACCAGGGCGAGGAAGTCGTGGAGGGTGAAAATTCAGGAGATTGATTTCGAGTCCCTGAAAATAAAGGAAACGACCGTCATAAACAATACCCTGGCGATCGACACGCCGCAGGTGTTATGGGATGCCGCGCCGCCGCACATCCGGCATTTTATCGTTATCAGCTTAAGCACCGGCTGGCGTATGACCAATGTGCTTACTCTCAACGGGAGAAAGCAGATCAACCTCGACGCGGCGGTGCCGTTCATGTGGACGGTGGGGAAGGGGGATAAATATATCGAAACTCCGCTCACTGATTTTCTGATGCAATACATCACAGCCAATGGGCTGCATGAATTGGAATGCGTGTGCGCGCAGGAATTTAAAAAGAGCGGGAAGCGCCGGCCGGTCAAAAGCATCAAAACCGCATGGAAGAACCTTTTTATCAGGACAAAAGTAAAGCCGATCCGTATTCACGATATGCGTCACACGTTCGGGACATGGTTTTACAGCGTCACCAGGGACCAGCGTGCGGTTCAGGAAGCGCTTGCGCATAGCGACATTCAAACCAGCATGCGCTACACGCACACGAACCTCGACATGCTACGCGAGCAGATGAATAAAATGCCGGTAAGAATCACGCAGGTTTCAGTAGCAAAATAACGGCGCTTCGCCAGACTATAGCCAGACTGTAGAAAACCCCGATTTGCAACATGCCGGAATAATTAAATATATTCGCCATCAACCGCAGGAATCATAATCCCTTGGTCGGGGGTTCAAATCCCTCCCGAGCCACCATTATCTTCTAGGCTGTGAGCCTATCTCAGCGAGAGATCGATTTTAAATGATTTGGTCAGAATTGTATAAAATTACCCATAATTTGATATAATTTCGCCAGACTATAGCCAGACTGAATTTCGGGCGCAAAAAAACCGCCCACACCCGTTAGGGCATGGGCGGCGTATCGATCTATTGTAAAGGCGATCCGGTGAGATTGTAAAGGCTAGCCGGGGTTCGCCCATATCCTGCCGGGGCAGATAGGGCTTATATCGCGGCAGGCACACCCGCTGAGCAGAATCAGGACAACCAGCGCTTTAACCATGCGGTCGCCCTTTCAGCGGGGATAGTGAAGCGGATAAAGAAACTAGGCAGCTTCATTGTGCAATCTCGCAACGGCCGCTTCGATCGCTCCGTTAACGGCGTTGAGGACAACCGGGATCCCGCGGGCTTCGAGCGCGGTTTTAATGTGCGCCTGGGCCGCTTCGAACTTATCCCGTCCGCTGCCGCCGGTCGCCTCGGCCAGAAGCACAGCCTCGCGGGCCACCTCAAGCAGCAACTTACCGCCGTTTTTAGCGATCTCCTTGGCAAGCGGCGCCACGAAATCAAGGATATCCTCGCCGATATTTTCGAACCATTCGGTCACGGCGTCCCATAGTGCGTCTAATTTTTTCATTATGCTCATTGTTCATTTCCTTTCTTGAGGGTTTTTGCCGCTTCCAACCACGGGAGAGGCTCGACTTTATTCTCGGCGAATATCCGGCCTTTGATGGCTTTCCAGCCCAGATATATCGATGCGGCGTTCACAATAGCTGTGATGCCGAATTCCATGACGGTTTTGATCATCTCGATATCAAAGGCGACACCGGTGAACGCGGTAACCAGCGCCAGCACATTGATCACAATGGCAATCAGCGCGGCTTTAACCGTTGAGGATTGCAGCTGGTTGATTGTCTTTTCTTCGTTAAGCATGGGTGAAAATCTCCTTTATGACATCGGCCAACTCCACGGCGCCCTCGCCGGAAAGTCCCCGATTGGTATTGACGATATTGGCGGGCTGTCTTTCGAACTCGGCACGCAGTTTCATTTGACCTTCGGGCGTGCGCATGACAACCAGGTCATACCCGCAGGGGGTACGCATCAGGACGGAACGCGAGCCGTCGGTGTGTGTGAGATCGTGGATTATCATCGCATGTTTCCCTTCGCATCAAGGCCGAGCACGGCGCGGTAATTAAAGACCGGGCATGTTTTGTGTTTGTTGACCTCGCAGTGCCCGTGGAAGGTGGCGGCGGGAATTTGCGCATGCATTGCCCCGCAAACCGCCCGCAGGGACGCGAACTGCTCTTTCGTGAAGGAATCCGCCTTCAAACCCGAAACGCATATAGCAAGCGTTCCCGCGTTGAATGGGAACTGTGTCGCCGGTCTTACTTCCAGAGATCGGCCGGCCTGCACCTCGCCATTCTTTTTAACGAAATAGTGATAGCCGACATCAGACCAGCCGTTGTCGCGCATATGCCATTGCCGAATAACCGATATATCGTCATGCGCGGGGTTGTCGCTGGCCGAGCAATGAATAAACACTTTGCTGACAGGGCGCTTCGGGGCGGAAAAGCTGAATGCATCGCTCACCGGGGTTTTCTCTCGATCTGGGATTGGATGATGACGTCTAATTTCCGGTTTATGGATTCCACCGTTTTATCGGTTCCGCGCACGGTTTCCTCTACGCGCGCGAGGCGCTCGGGCACGTTTTGCATGGCGCGCTGTTGCTCTTTTAGCATTTGCACTTCTGATTGTGTCACCGCCTGCTGGCTGTTCGCGCTCCACGCAAATCCGAATGCGCTGATCATGCTGGTCGCGGCAAGCGAGGCAAAAAGACCGGCCCACCATCTGTTGATTACTACGGCCTTGTTGTGCGACATTTTACCTCCCGTCGTTATTCTGGTTCATCTTCTTCATGAAAATTCTGCTCATACCATGCAATGCGCGCCGCATCGGCGGCGGGGTTACCCTGCATGCCAAGCCATTCCATATCGTCGCTGCCAACCAGATTTTGAAACCACTCGAGGCTTCCGCCCGGAACCTTTACCAGCGATTGCGTCGCCCCTCTGACAATAGACAGCCTTGTCCATGGCTGCGCATTTGCGCGCTGTTGCGAGTCCGCTTCGTCGATGATGGCTTGATATTTCGGATATGAATTACCGACCAAAATATAATAATTCTCGGTCATACAGTTACCGTTTCGCTCGTCATAGACCCGACGACTATGAAATCATGACCGCCCGGCGCACGATTGATTGCTATGTCGTTGCCGCCGCCCTGGCACCAGATCATAGGGGCCACTACTGTCGCGTTTCCCAGATAATCGTATGCTATACGCCTCCCACCATTTGGCTTTATGGTCGGGCTGTTATCCGAGTTCATAATATCGGTGGATAATACAAATCCGGGCCATAGACCTATTTCGCAGATACCACCATTAAATTTTTGGGTTCCCGTTGTTGTGGCGCCAATGGAAGCGGAGTCCGCCTGACTAAAATCAATCGGCCCATCGCTGTTAAGGCCTGGAGAACCGAAAGGTGCGTTGTCCAGAATGGGGGTGAATAGCGTCTGCAGCCCATCATATTGCGCACCGAGGTAAAATGTATGGTATTTCCCGTCGATAGGTATGCCGGCGCCCGGCACGATGTTCACCGCGCCTCCTCCCCAATTTACCGGGTCATCTATCGCCAGCACAAGGTTGCCGGACGCCGCCTGCCGGACGTTTATTATCAAGCCACTGAGCAGCGAGGTAAGTTGAAAATATGTTCTTGCGCCTGTTGATGGTTTTCTCAGGGTAATGCCGAGGGTCCAATCGGTGGTTGATGGCATCGTATTGTTTATAGCGCCGCCGACAATCGCGGCATAATCGTTCGTTCCGTCGAATACGGATCCGCTATACGTCGGGCGCGGACGCAGAAGCGGGCGCAAACACGGGGATTGAAACATTAAGCGGTTTCCCCGCCGAGCAGGTATTTTGCCGATGATCCTCCGGTGTTTTCATATACCAAAAGCGCTACGGGGGAGAATTTGGCGAGGGTTTTGGTATGGGAAAGGCTGTTGCTTAACGTCGCACCAGATGATGGGACAAATGTTATTTGCCCATCGCCGAGCTGCACGATTGTTGAATTGAAATTGAACGGCAGATTATTTGGGAGTACGACCGTAACCGCTGTTGCGCTCGTGAAATACTTAACCTTTCCGTTATCGGAAGCCAGCATAACATAGGATGTGTCGGTGATGACATCCGCGCTCAGCGTAATTTCTGATGATGATGGGGTTGCAAAAGCAGCGTCATAATCTGTGGACGATAATTTTCGTAGGAATTGACCGGCCGTTCCACCGGCGGCGAGTCCCGATCCGGCTGGTCCTTGTGGTCCCTCCGGCCCTTGTGTGCCTGCCGTTACCACCTGCACGACGGTGCTTTCAACCGGTATTGTCTGCCCTTCCACCTCAACCGTATTTATGGCGCTTTCGACGGTGACAATGGTATCGGTCATCGTGTGACCTCGTTGCTGATGATCAGGTTGCCCTGCAGCAGGCGGGTGACGGCACCGCTGCCGCTGATCAGTTCAAGATCATAAACCCCGAGCATTGCGGTAAGGGCGGCTGTATCCGTGGCGCTAATGGAAACCGTGATCGTCCCGGCCGCGCCGCCAAGGGTAATGCCAGATCCATCAGCAAGCGAAATCAAAACCGTACTGGAATCGATCGCCGGCCGCACCTTGAGCCGCGCCGTGTAGCCGGTCAGGTTGATCGCCGCGCCGTTTTCATCTTTCCAGGTAAATACCTGCGAAAAGCTGGCGCCCTGATAGATCGTGATGTCGTAGTTGCCGGGCTTTATCGTCATATTATCCCTTTACCTCGGTTACTTTTACGGAACCCACCCAGCGGATGGTTTTGGCGTTTTCACCCGTGCATTTTATGGCAAGCGCATCGTTAGTGTTATCGGCCTGCGCGGTGCAATCCCATCCGGCATTATCCTCGGCTATGGTCGTTACTGTGACGCTGCCGACGAGCGCGGTGGTCCCTGCATTGTTGTCAATGACGCCGGTTATTTTATAGCCTCCGCTTTCGTTGTCTGCGTCGGTACGGCGCGCGCTGATTAACGCTTCAAAAACGTAGGTCGTATCCGCTGCGATGGTGATTCTCAGGCTTGAGCCGTCCAGAAATAATTCGGTTTGCGTGTTATTGGTCGTCGAGTTTCGTACGACATATTCGCTTGTCTGGGCATCGCCCTCGGCAGAAAAAGCCCCGCTTGCGTGGACGAACTGGCCGAATCTGTTTGTCATGCCTTCGCTGCCTATAGCGAGGGAATTATAAGAACCGGTTGTTAAAATATGGAAGCTGCCAATCGCGGTGGTATAAATGGCATCCCCGTTTATGGTATTGCCCTCTCCGGCGATGATTGCGTTGTTATCTCCTAACGAGTCAATCAAATGGTTTTTTCCAGATAGTATAGCGGAATAATCACTATTAAGTAATTCACAGGCGTCGCATGCAATTATTGCAGAATCACTGGTCGACAATGTATTGCTAATGCCGCCCCCTATAAACGATCTCGCGCCGGTTAGGGTTTGCGATGCCCCGAACTGCACGGCTCCTGGCAATGAGATCGTGGGGTTTCCCGAAACGCCGCTTCCGTTCGATACGGATATTTGCCCGGTGGTGCCGGTGATCGTCCGGCCGGTGAAGGTATCCGCTGCGGTTTGGGTAAGCAGGCCGTTCGTATTGTAAGCGGCGAGGGATGTCAGTGTCGAATCCGATACCTGCGCGCCGGTCGCGGCGAAGGTGTTAGCGGTCGTGTTTATCTGGCCCAGCGATATCGAGTCTGTTCCATCGTACATATTCAGCGTCCAGGTGGTCCCGCTTGGCGTGTCGCCGTCAAGCCATAGCTGGCCGGTGTATAGTGTGCTCGGTGCCGAGTTGCCTTTGTTCGTGCTCGCCTGCGCCTGGAAGGCGTCATTCATGTCAGAAAGTACCGCCGTGCCCGTGCCATCGGCTATGGTGTAATCGTGCTGTGTGGCGCGCGCGGGTGAGGAGAAAAGAGCAAGGCCGATCAGCGATAATAATTTGATGCGTTTCATTATGCGCCCCCTGCTATTCATAAATTGCAAAATTGATTTCTATGTTGTTCGGAAGCGATGTGCTGGTGCTGATATCGACGTGACTAGTCGCGCGGGTTATCTGCAGGTTGTTTGCCAAAGCCCCGGTCGAGGCTGATCGAATCGTAGCAACAACCGTGTAATTGGTGGTTGTCATGGCCGTTGTGAAATTGATGCGTGCGCCCTGGCCGATGCCGGATATAGAAGCTACGTTATACCCTCGCAGCAACGTGGGAGATCCGCTGCTATTTATATGCCCCCAACTTTTCGCTACGCTCGGCGCGGTTTTCAACCTATCGGGTGAGATGTATTTCGTTGCAACCGTCTCGGCCGCGATTTCAACCGTGCTCGCCTGCGTGATGCTGTTCGAGGGCACGGCAAATGTGCCATCCGCTTTGAGGAACTTACCGGCCGCGGCATCGCCTGCAGCGGGGGCAGGGACAAGTCCTTTCGTTCCACCAGTGCCGGAATCGCCCACCATATTACTTAGCAGCGCTGTTACTTCGGTGCCGGTCAGGTCGCCGGGCGCCGCTGATCCACCGGTGTTATTGCCCTTGATCGTATTGCTCGCCATGTTGGCCATCTTGGCATTTGTTACCTGCGAGTCGACCAACGTGGGGGTGAACACGTTGCTGGTGATATTAAACGTGCCGAGGGAAATGTCGTCGGTGCCGTCATACAGGTAGAGCGTCCAGACCGTAACGCTCGGGGTATTGTCATCAAGCCAGATTTGTCCGGGGTATGAAGTGCTCGGGCGCGTGCCGCCTTTGCTGGTATTTGCCAAAGCCTGCAGGGCGGAATTCGCATCGGCTCGGAATACGGAGCCTGCCGCATTGTCGAGCACCATATCATTTTGCGTGGCGCGCGCGGCGGGTGAGAACGCTACGCACAGCGCAATCAATAAATATAGATTTTTCATTTTTATAATCCCTTTTTTAAACGACCTGATCGGCATAAACCCTAAGCTCGCTCACGGCCACGGTGTAAATTGAATCGTATGAATACATGCGCAGCTGGAACTGGAAGGCCCGGGAATTGAACTCCGAAGAATCGAGCCGCTGCCAGTCGCTCCATGTCGGCATTCCCGATGGATCGTCATCGGTGTATCTTACCCAGACCTGCGCATCCCCGGCCGCGTCGTTGGTGTTGTCAATGCTGTCCCATTCATCGATAAGACCAGTGCGTCCGTCGATGTTGTCATCGTATGGGAATATCGAAGCCAGAATGTGCGAGGTCAGCCGGACAGGCTCGACGGCGCCTAAATCAATGCCTGCGGAGAATGCGTATTCGGCATAAGGCGCTATGCCGTTATTGTAACCAGAAATCGACGATACAGCGCTCACCAGCGGGATGGTGCTGAACAGCCCATAAGCGATCGACATCTTAAGCGTGCTGCCATCGATTTCGCAATTGGTCTTTGAGCCTGAGAACGAGGCATCCTCGGTAACCGAATCCACGTTTGCAAAGGTAAGCGCGGTCGCCTGCGTGGTGGTAACCGAGGCGTAATTTTCCGATTCAAGCCCGCTCGAATCAACCGTCTTTGCGAAGTAACGGCCCGGCTTCAACGGCAGATTCGCTACCGTATCGCTGCCGGGAATGTTGTTGCCAATGCTGGTGCTTTCGGCCCATCCGCTTGATGTGTCTGGCGAGTGGCGGAACACGACATAGCCACCAATGCGAACATCGAGATCCTCGGGCTGGTCGTAGCGCATGAGCGCAATGCCGCCGATGGTGCTGATGGTGAGATTTTGCGGCTCGGTAGGGCGATCGAGCAGGCCGGTTATTTCTACGGAATAGGTCGCATATTCGCTACCGGCCACGCGGGTCAGCGCGCGCACGCGGAAATCATAAAGACCGGGGGCGATATCGAGCACCTCGGCGAATAGGTTCTCTGTTCTCGGCAGGCGCACGTAATCCGTATCGGAGCGAAGCTTATATTCAGGCTGGTAGCGATCAAGGAATGCATCCGGGGACGCTTCCCATGTCATGATGGCTTTTGCCTTTACACCGGCGCCGCCGCGCGTGACGTATTTTTCTTCGGTGACATGCAGGCTCGAGGGAGGCTCAACAAAAAACGGATTCGGCAGAGTGGTGTTAGGCGCGTCGTCTACCACGGTTTCCTCGCCGGAGTTCCAGTCGTAGCTTCCCGCGGATTCTTCCTGCAGATAAAGCGTGATTGCGCTTACGGGCACATTGCCCATGTTCCACCGGCGAACTTTGAATTCCTTCTGTTCCCATCCGGGCAATTCAAGCGAAAGCCCGACATTGTCACCGCATGCGAATTTAAGCGCGCTATGGTTAAGCGGCAATTGCGCGTTTATGCCCTGGCGGGCCTTTTCCATGATGATCTTGCCGATCCGCTGCGCGGCCGAGGCGGTGCGGGTGAATGGGAGCGTCAAGTCTTTCGGGTATGGTACGCCATTATCCTGCGCGAGATACGTGGCGTTTTTTACCTTCGGGAAGTCCGTGGGTTGGAAGTTTTTAAGCGGATCCACGTAAAGCCCGCCGACCTCGTTGACTAACTCGCCGCGCTGCGTGGTGAAATCGCCGGAGATATCGCCAGCCAGCATGCTCTCGGTAATGTACCCGGACGGGATCTCGTATGCGCCCGCTTTGACGCGGATTTTGTTGCCTACGCGGATGACCTCGCCCGCCATCGACGCGACCAGGGCATTCAGGTTTTCGCGCCTGTTCACCCCGACATCGATTACGCCGTCGCACGTGTAGCGCTTTTCTGTTCCGCCCGAAGCGAGCTCGACATCTTCGTCGGCAATATTTGCGTGTGCAATCGTGTAATTCGCGTCATCAAACCGGCTTGTCGCCACGCCGCATTCGTTCATCAGGTAATCCCGCGCGCACAATACACCGTTATTGCTCCATGCAGTAAGCGTGGTGCGCGGATCATAAACAAGCTTTCCCTCTACGACGGCGGCAATGTTCGGGAAGCCCTGCGGGAAAGCGTCCTGATTCCATTCCGCGCGTATTGCCAGATAGCAAATATTGTCGCCGCGGTGGCTCTCCGTCCACATGGACGGGATCTCGGCCATAAATTTTTCGTCGGCGGTTTGGCCCGGCGCGCCGAGATGCTTGGTAATGCGCAGGTAACTTTTGCCGTCTTTGTAATACGGGGCGTTCGTTACGAAATCATTGCCGTCGATCGTGGCCAATTCTTCATTGAGGTAAATTTCGGGAATGGCGTTGCATTGATGCCCGGCCAGCGGGACCGTGATATACAGGAATTTATTTGTCCCCGTAACGGTAGCCCCGGTGCTGTCCGGCGCCGAATCCGTGGTATGGGCAAAACTACGAGGCCCAGAAACACGAGCCGTCCCGTAAATCAGCTTGTGCGTTTCAACGGATGAGCGGGAAAGCACACCAGCAACGGAGGCCGATTCCGAAAAATTCAGCGCCTTCGGCTTTTTTGAAAGGGCGCGGCTTCCCAATTGATTTATTGAGGTTGAGACGATGCCACCGGCGATGCTGCTGAATAAGGCGCCGGATCCGAAATAAAAGCTGCCGACCGCAAACACGGTCAGGCTGTTCGCAACGGCGGCGCCTGCGAGCGCGCCGATAAGGGGGACTGCTGCTGGCATTAATCAACTCCCCAGGCTTTTATGCAGCCCATGGTAGCCTCTGCGATTACTCCGAATTGCGTTACAAATATGCCATGACTACCCACGCATATGCCGAGCGTGCCGGATGGATGCAGGAGAACGTCGCCGCGACGGGCGAAGGCGAGGGGTTTCTGCTCGGCAAGCGAGTCGGCAACGGCGATATGGTCGGCGTATCCGCGCGACGCAAGCAAAGCATTTAATTCTTCCTCGGTGGAGTATAGACCTTTCCAGTCATCGACGTGGTTGCGCCCTGTGCAGATCAATACCCATTGAGCGCACCACAGCGCGCAATCGTGCTGGCCCCAAACAAAAGGCCGCGCCCTGGCATCCGCAACATGCGCGGCGAGCATGTTTTCCCATCCCTGCCTGCGCATTTATCTCCCCCATGAAATATCTTTTGCCGTTGCCTGCTCGACGTATTCGAAAAACCTGTCCGTAGGATAGCGAGACTGCTGATCGGCATTCGTATAGCGACGGGTGTTTGCTTTATCGAGAATGGCAAATTCATCTTCCACGTTGAGGATAATCGTCGGTTGTTTGCCGATCGTGAAATTCCAGTTGTCCATGGTCCCTGTAATGATCACCGGCTCGCCGGTAAGCTGCATCGTATCTTCGTTGAGATACCCCATGTAAATGGTAGCCGGGCGGCCCTGTACGTACTCCCTGAGGGCAATGCTTACGATTTCGTTGGTGATGCTGCGCAGGCCGATCTGGATTTTATTTCTGGTCAAATCATTATCTTCATCGACCGGGCCGATCGTAGCCAGCGCGCCGGATCCTGTGTAAACATCCCCGTTATAGGTTATGTCACCTGTCCAGCTACTCAGGAACACGTCGCCGCTATCGAATTCAAGCTTTACCAGCGCCACCGGTAATATCAGGTTGGCTTCGCTGGATGCCTGAGTTGCCGCGTCTAAATCCCTGCTCATATCAGAAAGTCTCTATTGCTGAGAACGTCAGCCCGTTGATGATTTTGTTTTTGTTGCCGCGCCATTTCGCCTGGTTGTCGTCGATCAGGATCATTTCGCAATACGGCCTATCGAAAACGACACTGGCGCCGTCCGCCGGTGGTCTCCTAAGTCGTGGGCGGACCGGCACGCCCGCTTCACCCGAGGAATCGGTATCGACCTGGGCCTGAACCATAAGCAACATGCCATTGACCTGCAGGTAATCGCCTGGCAGCAGATATCCGGTAATGCTTGCAGGAGCGCCGGTGATGTAGAGCACACCGCCCGTTTGCCCTGCGCCGTCCACGATAGGCGTTCCCGGCGTGAATGCCGCCTGCCCGCGGGGCGTGCGATGATCCGGGTCAAATCCTTCAAAAGTGTTTGCCATGCCTTCGCACTGCATGAAAAATACCTTCCATGCGGCGGCTTGCGCTTGTGTCATGGGAGGAAGCACAACGGTCAACATCCATCGTGATCCGGCGAGTTTTTTGCGCTGCGTCGATTTATCCAGTGGGGATTCGAATTTCTGGGTATTGGTTTCAATCCCGAATTCGCTATCGATGAATCCCGGCGCTGCGGGCATTTGGATAGCCATAGATTACGACCTCTGCCCAACGATGCGCGCTTCCGGCCCACCGCGCTGGATTGCCCCGAATACCGAATCTTTTGAAGCCTGGATGATTGAGGGGATGACCGCCATCAGTTCCGCGCGAACGGTGCCCTGCACCCCGGCGCTGATATAAAATGAATTCTCAATAGTGATGCCCTTGCCGGCCGCTTTGTTAGAGGTGACGCTGAGCGGCATGCTTCCGGCATAGATCGGTTCCGGCCCGTTTTCCCCAGCGATACCCCATTGACCAGGGCGAAGGGTTCCGCCGTCCGCAAAGAAGCCGCCGAAGCTGCTGCCGATGCCGCCGAGGATATCGCCGAATATTCCGCTGCCGCCCGAGCCGGGCGTGCCGAATAGGGAATCAGATAAAGGGCCGAGAATGTAGCGCTGCGCTACCATGCGCGCGAGCGCGCGGGTGAGGTTTCCAACGGCGTCGGCCGCGTTCTTTGAATCGAATATGATGTTGCCAGCGGTTTCCGCAAACTGGTCTTTAAGCTCGGCGGCGAAGCGGGCCGATTCCTGCATGGATTCTTGCAGGTCGTAATTGGACCGCGCGACATCTGCATTCGCCTGCGCAAGCGCTTCGGCGTTCTTTACGCCCGCTTTCTGGGCAAGGTCGAGCGTGTCATAATACGCCTTCATGCCGGCGGCGTCCCGCGGGGCAAGGGTAGAAAGCTCGTGTTGGCGCTTAAGCTCCTGATTATATTTTTCGAGTGATTTGCGCGCGCTGTCGATTTCGGTGTTTTTCAGGAGCCCTTTGTTGCTTCCGCGTGCGGTCGGCTCAGGCATGCCGAGGCTTTTTCTAACGCCGCGCGCGAGATCCTCATCTGAGGGCGTCACCGGCTTTGTCCGTGACCAGCCCTCCGGCAGATCGAGATCGTTGATAAATTCCCTGTGGCGCCTTCCCAGATTTTCAAAATACAGGAGATAATCCACAAGGGCGAGTTTTGCACGTTCCCACCAATTGGTTATTCGATCGCCGTATTCATCAATGCGTTTAAGCTCTTCCTCGCTGAGTGCCTCTCCTAAGCGTTTCTGCTCATCGACATATTCCCGCAGGTTTCCGTTTGCTTCCTTGATCAGAGGCGCGAGGTTTGAAAAGCTCCGGCCAAAAATAGCCATGCCGGCATTGGTAAAAGCCGCCTGGTTGTCGATGTCGCCCAGCGCGGCGGCAATCTCGTAAAACTGATCCTCCGGCGAAAGCGTCGATAATTTCCTGACAGATAATCCGAGATCATCGAACGCCTTGATCGCTTCCTGATTAAGCCCCTTGGCCGCTTCGCCGACCAGATTGTTCATCCGGTTGATGCTGCCAGCGAAGTCGTCGACGCTCGAACCACCTTGCAGCAGCTTGATATTGAGCGCCGACAAGGTGCTCCCGGCTATACCGGTGCGCAGGGCAAGATCATTCAGGTGATCGGCGGCGGCGAAGGCGCTTTTCCCGAACGCAACGACGGCGGCAACGGAGAGGGCTGGCAATATGGACATCACTTGCGAGCGCACGTCCGCGAGCGCCCGGCTCATATCTGAACTGCTTTTCGTGACAATGCCCTGCGCTTTCTTGAATTCGCGCTCGAGTTGGCTGGCGTCCGCACGAATGCGAACAATCAGCTCTTCCATGTCAGCCATAGCTATCCTTTGTTATTTTTGCTTTGCGATATCGGCATCGAGCATTTGACGCAGCTCGGCGACATCATCGGCGTTCAGTGAATCGGGTTTTTTAATGCCGTTTGCGAGGGCGTATCCTTCATAGGCGTCCATGGCATCCCATGTGCTGGCTTTCCAGAAATCAACCGGGGACCAGCCTAAAACGCCTAAGCAGAATCGCTTGTATTCTGCCCATGGGAAGCTTGTGCTTCCCTTAGATACTCCCCCACTTTTTTAATCGCATCCTCGCGTTCGGCGGGCTTGGCAATGCAGATGCGCAGGAACGAGTGTACGTGAATACACAGCAGGGAATATTCATTCCCGCTGATGCCCATTTCATTGAAAAGCTTTTCTTTTATCTCTTCAAGTTTCAGGGAAGGAATGAGGGCGGACAAGAGAACCGCCATTTGCGATACCGGCATGCGGATGCAGCGCAGCGTGATAGAGATGATGTTTTCCTGCAGGGCGTTTTCTACGGATTCAATGATTCCAAAATTGCCTTCCAGGTCGTACTCAACACCAAAAAGCGGCAGCTTATACCGTGGCCTGGCCGGGGTATAGCTGCCTTCTTTTTTTACGTCTTGCATAAATGCTATTATGGATAATTCGTGAGTTTAATTGCAGCCACCGTCATACCGGTCGCCGTGTCCAGCGTGTAAACCACGCGGCCGTTGCTATCGTTGAAACGGTCCGTGGGGAAGGGGCCAACGATGGCAAGCCCGCCGTTTGTGCCGGAGCCCGGCAGGGTGACGGTGGTGCTCGGGATGGTAATGGTCCCGAAGCCGGGCTTGTCGGTGCTGTTTGCCGCAATGGTAAGCGTGCGCGCGGAAGCGTTGCCGTTTGTGAACAGCAGGAAAGTCCGTCCGTCATTGACGAACGTGTCGCTCGTAGATGCCGAAGCGAGCGTGTAATTCACCCCGGTGAATACAGCGCTTTGCACGGACAGCGTTGCGGCAATCGCCGGGGTGGTAAAAAGCAGCAGCGCGGAAGTAAGCAGATAATAGAAAAATCTCATGATATCTCTCCTGATTGTGTGGTGATTACGCAGAGGTCCAGACGAGCGCGCCGGACGATTTTAAAGTGAGGCGATACGTTTCCTCGCCGTTGTAAGCGCCTGCGCGCTCATAGCTGGAAATCTGCCAGCTACCATCTAGTTGATCGCCATCGCCGAAGAGAAGCCCGAACGCATTAATGCTGTCGCTCATAGCATAGCCGCGAACAGTATGCTCAACCGCGGCATTCGTGAAAACGCCCTCGGCCCCAATTTCACATGACATGGTGCCGGCGCCCTCGAGCAGGGTCTGCCAACCGGCAGAATCCTTATTCGTGATATCTACGGATTCGTTGTTTTTGGTGAAGCTGGTCACACGCAGACCGGCAAGCGTGGTCCCCGCGGCGGCGGTTCCCTGTTTCAATAGAAAGTTCCTGCCTTTTTGTGCAGCCATGGTAATGCTCCTTTATGTTAAGTTTCGGTGAGAAGGACACGGAATCTCTGGACGCCGTGGTAATAGTGATCGCCTTCGCCCTCGATCCCATCCTCGCGGAATGATGTCGAATATCGCTGCTCGAAATACACGAGGTTGAAGCCGGTAACGGTGATGCTGGATTCGCTGCGATGCAGGGCGTCGTAGATATGGCCCATGATGGTTTTAACGCCCTTGCGGCCCTCGCTTTCAAAATCCCAGCAATGGATTGTGACGACGCGCTCCCAGCCGTTATAGGTTTTTGCACCGGCTTCGTCGGATTCGTCCTCGCCGATCACCACATATGGCGCTTCGATATTTTCCGGCACATGATCGTAAATCTTGTTCGCGCCGATATAGGTAGTCAGGGCCGTGTAATTAGATAGCCGGTTAAAAATCGCCGTTTGTAGCGCGATGCCGGGTTCGCTCATTTTTTGGTTGCCTTTTTGATGCCGTCATTTACGGCGCGATTGAGCCGCTCGGTGATGAATGCTTTGCTTTTCATATACGCCGGCAGCATGAAAGGGCGGGCGGCGATCTTGGTTGTGCCGAATTCAAGCATGCGGGCGTATTTGACCGCGCCGCGTCCGGCGACCACAAAAGCCTCCAGGCCTGCGATTTTATTTATGTATGAGGTGATGCTTCCCAAGAGGCGACCGGTATCGGATGCCGGAGACTCTCCGGGCGCGGATGCGCGGTGTGTGACGGTCCTGCGCTTATAAATACGGCCTGTTTTTGGGCCTTTACGGATTAAATCCTTCGCCTCGCGCTCGACCTTCATCGCCGATGCGAGCAGGGCTTTTTGCAATTCTTTTTGCACCGAGGCGTGAATATCCGTGCTGGCTTTCTTGATTTTTTCAAGCCCTTCGATCTTTACGGTGAAATCCATAGGTCAGAGCAGCAGCCCAATCGGACGTGGACGCCCTTCAATTTGGCGCAGGAATTTGCGCGCATTTTCGAGGGTAATGGGATCGCCATGGCTTTCTGATGCCGACACGCTTTGTTTGAATGGGACGCCATTGGCTGTTAATGCATTCACAAACGCAAGGCTGTTTGACGTATCTGGAACAACCGCATCAGCGGTGGAGCGATCAACAAAAATATTTCCTACCGCTCTAAATTTGCTCGGGTAAGTATTAAGCAATTGAAGCGGGTCGGCTCGGAAGAGCGTTGCCTGCGCCGCGGCATAACTCGCCTGCGCCGAGATTCCCCACGCGGTGTCAATATTTGTTTGAAATACACCCTGCTCGAGCGCTGCAATATCCAGGCACGCCACGCGCAGGTAAAGCCCGATGCAGCTTTGAACGTCCTCGTATCCGATAAGACGCCCCGCCATTAATCCGCCCATACTGCGCCCGAAGATGGCGTATTTTATACCAGCCCCTAATATGCCGCGCGCGGTTTCCAATCCAGCCAGAAAGTCCGTTGCTGCCGTATCCTTGCCCCAATTCTGATCGCCGCCAGTTCCGCCAAACGGCGCAACAAACGCCCATCCTGCGCTTAAGAATGTATTTACAAAGTATGGGCCACCGCCTGAGTTGGCGGAATCAGTCATAAACTCAATGTTCCCCGGCGAGACACCCGCAGCATGGGTATGGAATAACATCCGTGTAATATTGCCGCCGCCGGGATAATAATGAATAGCGCTGTTTGAATCCTGCCATCTTACCGGCGCTTTCAGATTCGGGCCGCTAGTGGCGCTTCCCGCCATGCTCGGATCATAGGCAATCGCAGAAACACCGGAATGGATGGATTGGTTTGATATTTTAATGAACCCGCTTAGATACCAACTAGAATTTGCCGCCGTTACTGAGTTGGTTCCAAGGAATGTGCCGTTGCTATCATACACCCTTACGATGGTGCGCCATTGAAGGCTATCGACGCTGATCTCGACGTGATAAGTCGCGCCGTCGACAAGGGAAGCCCACGCCACCGCTACGTTGACGCTTCCGTTCAAAACATAGTTATAATAAAGCCCGGCTCCGATACCGACGCCCTGCTTCAAAAAACAGCCGGTTCCCTGAAACGCAAAGCCCGTGTCAACCGTCCCGACAAAGGTTTCGTAGTTCGTACCCATGTTCGTTTTATCAACGGTAATATCAAAGCCTATGCGGCATAGCGACGTAGCCGCCCCGTCATAAGCACGGCGGATATCAGCAACCGTTCCGTTTGCAGCCGCGATGATTTTACCAGCAGATGCAATCGCTTTTACGTTGTTGCTAGACGTATGCGTCCATGCGCTGACATCAGCGAAATTATCAAGGTAGGCTTCTATTGGCATGTCAGATCGGGCGCAGCGCGAGGGTAAACACGGTCGACGTGGTTGACTGCGATGTGCCTGTGACAAGTTTTAAATAGCGAATCCCGGCAATGGTCGCCAGATTCGGAATGGGAGCAAACTTGCTGGCGGCCGTGGTGATTGTTAGCGCGGACCCTTCACCGTCCTGCACCTCGACGAAAGTGCCATCGATGGCGGTTGATGCCTGCAGGGTGATGGTAGTGCCGTCAAACGTTGAGGGGACAAATATGCCAACGAGATCGGTGCCCGCCAGGTCTATCGCCTCACTGGTGGTCCCACTAGATGCTACCGTTGCAGTGGCGTTGTAGGCGTCGTTTGGCTGATATTGCGTCGATGACGGTTCAGCGAATGCGACGAAGGGAATCAGCAGCAGGGCCGCGATATGCATAATCAGTGGGTTAAGTTTCATTTCAATCCTCTTTGGTTAAGCTTTTTCGATGGCAGTAATCAGCAGGAAAAATCCCTCTTCGTTCTCGTTGATAACT
Organism: uncultured Bdellovibrionales bacterium; assembly: GCA_964435675.1. GTDB lineage: Bacteria > Bdellovibrionota_C > UBA2361 > UBA2361 > CAYTAW01 > CAYTAW01. Next base: position 18,469 of record CAYTAW010000001.1, on the reverse strand, counting down.
TCTTTGATGCCGAATATGCGACCGCCGAAGTTGATGCGCATGGCGCTGGTAATGCCGCGCTGGTAACGCATTTCAATTTTGTGAGTGATCGGGGATTCCATTTTCATGGCCTGGTATTTTTCCCAGGCCTTTACCGGGCTGATGGAACACCACGCGCGCGTGTACTCTTCCCAAGCGACGGTATGCCCGCCCATGCCGTCCGATGTGCGAACCGGCTGCTCGATGGTTACCCGATTGCGCATCATGCCCACGCGGTCGGGGCTGCACTGCTTATTCACAGTAAACCCGGTATTGGCGATATATTGAGGATGCAGCAGGGGGTATGCCGCATTGATCAGATCGGCTGTCGTACATTTCCTTAACGTGCATTTTTATGCCCATCTTGATAGCCGAGGGAACCATATCGGATGTCCCGTATCCGCAAACGTAGGTAATCAGCGCGGAGGAGACCCCGCGCAGATTCGATGGCCAGACAGCGGTATCATTTAGAACTATGCGGCTATTTGCCGTATCAACTATATAATTTGATGCGCTGTAAGTGCTTTCTGTGTTGCTGGTGTCGTAGGTTTTGACCGAAGTCACCGATATGAGTTCGGGGTAAGGAAGTTTTATTTCTTGTGGAAGTTCGCCATAAAGCGACGAAATAGGCATGTCATAAACCCCGCCAGGCAGGTTATTTGCGTAGCGGCTTGACGGGAGATCAACAGTAAGATTCCATGTCTGCGTAATGAATGCACGGCGGGTATATTTTTCTGCCGCCTCGCGTGCCGCCGTAATAAGCGATATAATAAGGGCATCCTCGTCGTTACCATCCACGCGCATCCACAGCTTTGCTTCGCTCAAAGTGACTGGCTCATTGGCTGGCCGTGTTAAGATAGTGGAGGTTTTGCGTAGCATGGATTAAGCAAAGGCTCTCTTTTTGCGGCCAGGCATTGGCTTGGTTTCTTTTGCTTCTGCGACCTTGGTTTCGCGGGTTTCAGGTTTTGCCGCATCGTCTGCTTCTTCAGCAGCACCGTCACCAATAAGATCAGCGCATAATGACTCGCTGACTTCATAGGTTGATCCCTCTTCATACAGGGACATGGCGCGCTCGCCCGTTAAGTTGTCATAGGCAGAAAGCGTTTTAAGCATTTTTATCGTTGGCATAAGTACCTCGTGAAATAAACGGGGAGGCTTTTATACCTCCCCGCTATAAAGTTAAGCTGCTGCCTGAGTTGTAGGAGCGGCGTTCGGATTGCCAAGAACAGCAACGGCGCTAAGCAGTGCAGCGCTGGCGTTGTTGGCGGGGGTAAGGGTAAGGCGTGTGTAACGCTTCGTGCCGATGTATCCCAGCTTGCGAACTTCGTTGTCATCATCGAACTGGAAAGATGCAGCCGTTTCCGGTGCGGTGCCTGCCGTCTGGCTCAGCATATCCGCATCGGCAACAGCGTTGCTTCCGCTCATGTTTGACGCATCGCTTTCTTCGAGCAACACCGTAAAGGTGGCGTCGGCGTCGGCGATAGAGCCGGTTGCGATAATGTATTCAAGGCTGTCATAGCCCTGACCGTCAATAATCTGCCCTACCTGGGCAGTGTTGTCGGACACGGAAACCGGGCTAATAACCCGCTTTACTTGGATGTTTGAATTATTGTCTTTCATTTTAATTTCCTTTCAGTCTCTGTTTTCGATTTTTATGCGTCGAAATAATTACGAGGTTGCCAGTTTGAGCAGTTTGTATGCCTCAAAATTGGTTACATCGCCGCCAACGCGTTTCGTTGCATAGAACAATACGTTCGGTTTGCTGCTGTACGGATCGCGCAGAATGCGAACACCGGTGCGGTCGGCAATGGTGTAAGCCTGTTTCCAGTCACCAACGGCAACCGAGTAAGAGCTCGCGCCAGCGGCTTCCATATCCGCAGCCTGATAAACAGGAATGCCCAGCAGCGTGTTAGGTTTGCCGGCTTGAAGCGACGGTTCCCACAAATAGCGATTCTGGCTATCTTTCAGGGCGCGCACAGAGCCTTCAACCGCACGGCGCATTAAGAACGATGCGTTTTTCGTGTAGCGTTCTTTCAGCGCGTAATAGAGGTTGATCAGGCCGTCTGCAGTTACCGAACCGGAAGTGCCCGAAGCGATATAGCCGGGGTTGCCCCATGCAAACGAAGCGTCTGCGGCGGGGGTGTAACCGAGAATGCCGCGGGGTTTTCCAACGCCGTTGCCGCTGATAAAGGCAGTTGCTTCATCAAGCGCAAAGCGTTCAGCAATTTTACTGCCGAGCCAGCTTTCTATATTAATCCCTGCGTCATCGAGCAGTTTCTGCGTAGCGGGTTGCTGCGCATAAATCTCGTGGGCCGGAATGTTGCGCTTACCGAGCGTCGGGGTGTTCGAGCTCGACCGTGTACCAGACTCAGAAACCCAGCCGCCGGCGGTGGTGGTGCTGCGATCTTCGAGAATATCAAGGCTGTCAGACGAAATCGTTTCAACCGTTGCAAGCATGCGCATCGGTGAGGTTTCGTTTTGAACAGTGATAATCTGCGCCGACATTGCCGGAGTGACAAGGTAGCCACCATCGGGGTCAGATCCAACAGAAAGCGCCTTGAGCGACAATTCGGCGAGGCCGGTATCGTTACCTTTGCGGAGGTAAGAAACCAGCGCCTTTTTGTACTGCACGGTGCCGTCGGAGTCTTTTTCTTCGGCATTGAAACCGGGGCGCGAAGCTACGGTTTCAAGCTTTTCAAATTTGCTTTTGGCTTCATCAATGAAACCGTTAATTTTATCAAGCTGGCCGGTCAACAGCGTGTCGGCTGCGCCTTTTTTCTCGATTTCTTTCAAGCGTGCGTCATTGACGGACTTGAATTCTTCCCATGCTTTCGCAAGGTTTTCCACCTGTTCTTTAATTTCCATGATTATTACCTTTCAAGATGTTGATTGCGTTGTTGATTGTCGAAACAAGCTCCACCGCCTCAGCATCTCGCTGACCGCTTAGCGCTTTAAATCCGTGCGCCGTAATAATTTTAGCGGCTTCACGGCTATATCCTGCATCTCGCAGGAATCCTTCAAATTCTCTTTCATTGTTGTGCGACTTCACGCCCGTCAGTCGCGCGGATTCATTGGCCGGGAATGTAACGAGCGACACTTCCCAGAGCTCGACCTTATTCAGTTTGCGGATGCCCTTTTCGTCGTATTCAAATTCCAGCGGGCTGTAGCCGATGCTCATGGCATCGAGCGCGCCCATTTTAGCGAGCTCATAGGCTTCGTTGCCACAATCGGTATTTGCAAGGCGCCCCTTAACATACAGGCCGCGGCTATCTTCCCGCGCTTCATCCCAAACGCCGATTAGGTCGTCGCTATCGTGCTGGTAAAGCATTTTCGGCATGCGACCGGCGAGTGATTCCACAAATGCGCCGGGCATTATAATATCGTTCGTGCGGTCGACGTTGCCGAATACGGAGGCGTAGCCTTCTATCGTGCGCGCGGCGGCGTCGAGTTTAATCTCTAGCTTCACGCTTTTACGCTGTAATTCCATTATTGTTTCTCCTGTGTGACTTCTTCCTGAAGCGGTGCATCAACCCATACGGCTGGCTCCTGCTTTGCTATAAACACGCGGTTGTTGCTGGGGTTCGCCTTCAAGAGCACATCCTGTAAGGCGATCTGCAGCACGCGCACGCCGTCGCGCTCGATCCAGCGAAGGCCGGCGATGATCCTGAATGTCATGGGTGTTATTTTTCCTCGTACGCGATTGCGCACCTGCAGTTGATTACGTTCTCGGGGTTTGCCGACGGGTCGCCCGGCCGGTCCATGTTGTCGGCGCCGACCTGGAACTTCTCGCCCAGCGGTATCGGGTCTTTGTTTTCCATGGCCCTGTGATCTTCACGGGTGCGGGCGTCAAGCGTGGGAAGCCAAACCTTGAGCAGTTGCACCCCGAACTCCGTTTCGGCGTTCCTAGCGGTTTCTATGCTGCCGAATCCGGCAGCGTTATGTGTTTCGGTGCGGGCAATTACCGCGGCGCGCGCGGTGGTCATAGCGGATACTTTGCGGATCGATCGGCCTATGGCCTCGATGCCTTCGCCTTCGTCAATGCCGTTCTGGATGGCGTTTCGGATGAGGTCGCTATCGGTTCCCGATATCATGGTCGCCTTGCGCAGCGCCTCGGTGCGAACCCATTCCAGCATGGCGCCGGTGAAGGTGCGCCGGGCGGCTTTCGTTTCGATCTTTATGGATTTGATCTGGCGAATGACCATCTGCCCGAAGTGAGTTATCACCGTTTCATAATGGTCATTCAGGATGGTGTTAAGCTTTTCCCGGTAGGCGTCGAGTAGCCAATTCGGCACGCCGTTTGACTTGGCGTATTGCTCCGCTGCGGTCTTGATATACGCATTGCGCGCGCGCGCTACCTTTACCAGCAAGCGCTTTTCATAGATCAATAGCGCCCGGCCCCACAGTAGCAACTGCGAGAGCCGGTTTTTCATGGGGAGGGAGGTTTACTCTTTCGGGGTTTTGACGATCAGGTGATTGGTGTCGAGCATTTCGCCGTTGATCTGGGTGTATGTCCTGACCAATACGACCTCGCTGTCGGCGTATTTGACCTGCGCGCCCATGGTAATTTCCAACTCGATCGGCGCGGCATCCTCGACCTTTTTGTTGACGACTAGGTCAATTACTTTTGGGTTTTCGGTCATCGAGGTCATGGTACTAATTTGCGTTGCCCTGATCGGCGGGGCTGCCCGGCTCAGCTAACCCCATGTCCCCCGCCATTTCAAGCGGTATCTTGCCTGAATCGACCAGCAGCACGTCACCGCCTTCGATATCTTCCAGCCCCATGGCTTTGCGTTTCTCATTTACTTTCATAGAATTGGAAGCCTCGATGCGGTCTGCCAGCATCTTACGAAGCGGCTCAAGCGCCGGAATGGTGTCGGCATCGTACCAGAGCTCTACGCCATCGCCATATATCGGCGCCAGCCAGTTATTGAGCGACTCAAGGAATGAGCCGAGCAGCGGCAATATCGTATCAGTCCATAGCGCCAGCTTTGCGGCATCCATGTTGCTGTAAGTGGCATCGCCGGGGATACCCAGCAGCATCGGAGGCACGCCGTAAGCAAGGGCGATATCGCGCTTTGAATTATTGATGTTTTCTTTATGATCCATGTCCTTCGACGACATGCTCATTTCTTTCCATTCCAGCCCGCCCTCGAGCAGCAGCGGGCGACCAGCGTTGCCAGAGCCGGTGAATTGCTGATCGATCTGCGTTTTCATGCGCTGGTATTGCTCTTCGCTCAGCGTCTGCGGCGATCCATCCGCGCCCTTTACGGTAAGCGCGCCCGATGGCCTGCCCTCGTTTTGCAGCAGGCGCAGGTTCCAGCGGTTGCCCTCGTTGATCATATCCACGGCAAAGGCAGCGGAAACCATGGGAGAAAGTCCGGTAAATTCGTCGATAGGGTTGAATGTTTTTTTGTGCATGATGGCGCTTTTACCATCCACTTGCTCAACCGGATAGCGTATAGCAGTGCCGTTTTTGTTGCTGTATTCGTAGGCAATCGGGATGGGTTTTTCGCCGGTAATCACTTTTACACAATTAGGTTTGAGCAAATACAGCTCTTTCGGCGGCTTGGTGGGGGCTTTTGCATCTATCGTCGGCGCGAGCATGTAGGCATTGCCGGAAATGAGAAAATAGCGGAAGAAATTTCCGATAAGATCTTCGCCGGTCATTGCCGGGTTTGGCTTACGTAACAGGGCAAGCATGGGGTGATTTTCGACCTCGACCAGCTTGCCGTCTTTGTCCTTTTTGTATGCCTTCAACTCGACCGACGTAATCGGCGTGACGATCTTTTCAATGCATCCATGAACCACCGGGTTTTGTCCGTAGCCTTCGGATGCCAGCGCAAGGTAGTTCGTCTGCATTTGCTGCAGCGCGCCCATGCCGTACAAAAACGATGCGCTTTTGGTTTCAGCGCGCGACATTGCTGCCTGCTTGTTGCCGAAAGGCCAAAATCTCATGCGATTATAATCTCCTGATTCGTAATTTTGCGGCCACATTGCCTTTTAGCCAGTCTAGGAACTGCGAAAGCGCATCCACTTGGTCATCGTGCGCGCCGTTCGGGAAATGCAATATTTCGTGCATGAAGTCCGTAAGCCATGTTGCCGATGCGGGTAGACGCACTCGGCCCGCCTCAACCATTGCCGAAATAGCGCTTGCACGGGTTATTTTATCACCCTTCGGCATGATCGCTATTACCGGAAGCTGCGTATCTCGCCTTAGATCCTGCAGCAGCTGCTGTCCGCTGCCTTTATCCTCAATTAAAACCGCATCGGCGGCCCAGTCTATCGCTGTGCTTACTACGAGGCTTTTTAAATCCGGGTATTGCAAGCGCCTTACCGCAACATGCAGTAAATCCCACACGCCATCATCGCGCTCGCCTAAAACAAGGCCGCAGGTAGGGTCGTTTAGCTGACCGTCTTTAATCGCGGTATCCCAGCTTTGAACGATACGCTTATAAACGTCCTGCCTTTTTTCGTATCGCTTTTCAAACCATCCAATCTGAAAAATGCTTCCCTCTGCCGGCGATGGGCGTTGCTGGTACTGGCCGGCGAACGCTACGCTGCCGATCTCGACCTTTTGCCGCGCTATCGCCTCAGCGTCCTCACGGGATGGGTGGAGTATGTCGCCCTCGTTTCTCGTGATCTTGACCCTGCCAAAATCGATAATTGTTTTGGTTTCTGCTACCGCCGGAAGGCATAAATGTTCCCATCCGCCCTTGTTCAGCAAATGGCCGGTAAGGTCGTTTTCATGCAGGCGCTGCATAACGACTACAATAACGCCGTTTTTCTTGTCATCCAGGCGGCTAACAAATGTCTGGTCAAACCATTCGTTCGAAGTTTTCCTTTCGACTTCTGATGCGGCTTGCGCTGGATTTAGAGGGTCATCGACAATAAGGAAATTACCGCCGTCACCCGTTGCCGTGCCGCCTACCGACGTAGCGATGCGATGTCCGCGCGCACTGGTTACGAATTTCTTTTTTGTGTCCTGGTCATCTGTCAGCTGCACTTTTGGAAAAATACGCTGGTACCAAGGCGAGCGAATAATCAATCGGCAATCGATTGAATGTTTCGAGGAAAGCCCATCGCTGTAGCTTGCGGCCATGATGCGCTGGGATGGTTCATGCCCCAGCAGCCATGCCGGCCATGCGACGCTTACGCAGATTGATTTCATGCTGCGAGGCGGAATGTTTATTATCAGTCGCTTTATTTCGCGGCGGCTGCAGGCTTCGAGGTATTCAGCAATCAGGTCAATGTGCCAGTTGTGTAGGTATTTCGCGCCGGGGTCAACCGTGCCGAATGATTTGCGAATGAATGCCGCGAGCCTAGTTCGCAGTATCGCGTCAAGAACCTCAATTTCCGTCGGCATCCTCATGCACGCCTCTCAGGTAGAGGTCGATGATTTCTTTATCGTCGCCGGGAGCGTTTGTGCTGGCGCCGGGAGGTTGGGCAGGAACGAGCGCAACGGGCATTTTGCTATGAATGTACGGGGCCGCTGCCTTTGCCATGTCGTCGCGCCTGTCTGGCGGCTGCGTTGGGTCGCGAAGAACTTCAAGCATGTACTCAAGCGGGGTAATGCCTTTTGCTGCCGCATTGTCTGCGATAGCCCGTGTTTTTTTATTTGCGGTTCCCTGCTTACGACCAGAGCCAGCGCGCCTTCCGCCGCGTGCCATTTTGATATCCTTTGATTGTTTTCGATTTGTTTAAAAATAAAAAACCCGCCAACAGGGGGTTGGGCGGGAGGGAAATTTTGGGCGCACTTGTGGCGCACGGTGATTTCAATATCGCAAAAATTCGATCTGGCGTCAAACATTTTTTTTCTGCCCGAGTTTGAGTTGAAGCCGAAAAAACATATCATCGAGGTTTTCATCGGCGGATTCCCTGGCCTTTGCGATGCTTTCGAGCTCATCGCGGATTTGCGGGATTACCGTGGTCAACCGGTCGAATGCGCGCCGATACGCCATGCGGTTTTTGCTTGCCAGGAACACGGTGTGCTCGCTCTGGATCGTGTCGACGGCGTGGTGGATCATGGCGATATCCTTGCGATGGATGCGCTGCAAAAGCAGGATAAATCCATATTCGTTTAGCCCTTCTTTTTTAAGCTCACCCTTGAGTTCCGAGTTGTAAATCGAGTTTTTCTTGATGCCGAATTGCGATGAAAAAACCTCATGCCAGATCTGAAAGGTTTTGCCGTCGTGGTAGTGCTGATCGTCGATAGCGCCGGAGTTCCAGAGGTAAGCCATGATGTTGCGAACCAGTGCCTGCGCGAAGCGAATGTCACTCAGGTTTTGCGGGGATCGCTCGCCGTCCTCGCCTTCGGTGCGCATGTCGCCTTTTGCGCGGCGTTCTGCGGTGATCAGCGGCATTCCCTTCGGCAGCCAGACGCTTTGATCGATCTGCTGGATTTCCTCGATTTCTTCGTCGATCATGCGCTGTTCTCCATGATAGCGTTTTCAAAATACATTAGGCTGGCCGGGCGTTTGCCTGAGTTTTTGCGGGCAAATTTCTCGGTTTTGCTGATGAGCACCGGGAGGATTTCGCCCTTAAAACTTCGATGTTTCAGCCACGAATGCAGCAACCCCGCGTCGGTAGGGCCGAGCAATCGTTTGCCCAAAAGTTCACAGCAAGCAGCAGCAGCAGCATCAAAATCATTTTTTACAATTTCTTTTTCCTTTTTCGGTTTTGGAATTGGGATTCGATCCGGTTTCGGGACTGAAAAGTTATCCACAGGTTCAGAAGGGGGTAAGGGGGTAGTATACTTACTTTCTTTATCTGCTTCTGCTTCTGGTGCGACATTATCCGGACACGTATCCGGAGTGTATCCGGACAAACTGCCTAGCTTGCGGGTGTACTCATCTCGCAATTCCAATAGCTTAGTACATTTTATGAAAATAACTCCCGACCTCGAGCATTCATCGAAGAAAGCGGGAACTTCGCTCGAGGTGGCGGGGAGCTGACCGGGAGCTTCACTCGAGCCGAAGGCGAGCTTCTTTTTGGCGACGCAAAAAAGGAGGAATTCTTTAAGCTGTTTGTCGTACCGAATACGCAAAATTTGCTTCCAGGTTTCGACCGGATATTCCGCCTGGCAACGGTCGGTATGATCCATCGTTTTAGCTATCGCCTCGAGCGTTTTCCACCAGCGCGCATACCCCTCAAGGCCGAACTTTGCCTCAAGAATCGCAATGAATTCATCGCTGCTGGCATCGGAAACGTGACGGAACCATTTCATTTGTGTAAAGCCCTATCTGGGAATTGCAGGATTTGCGCCTGTTTTCGGGGAAAATAAAAACTCAGCCAGTAATCAAAAACATACATGCTCAGCGCGCCGAGGAATTCGACGCTACGCTCCTGCCCGGCCATATCCCCCGCGCGAACGCAGGCGGGCAGATTGTCACCCTGCGGCCGTGCTCGTCGATTACCACCTTTGTCTCGCCGATCGAGGTGTATGACGTGAGCATTTTGTGCATGGCATAGCAGCGGCCTACTGGCTTGCGGATTTTCTTTGCGATCTTTCGCATTTCCATCGTGGGCGCGAGCCTCATCAATTCCTTTTTCTGTTCTTCGGTCCATATGTCTCTCCATGTGGCCTGGCGCTTATTGCCAGGCCTTATCAGTTTCCCTCGGGGTCGCTTTCGCTTTGTTCGGCACTCGGCGGCTTTCCTTTGCGCTCTGCCATACGCTTGCGCATCATTTCGGCTTGGCGCGCGCGGGCTTCCGGCGTCCAGCCTTTTCGCTCTTTCTTTTCCGCCGGGCCTGCATCACCTGCGGGTTGATCTTGCACCTGCGGGGCGACCATTTTCTCCGCAGCCGGAATATGGTCGGGGGCTGCGACGATTGCCTTTATGGTCGGTTTCTCATTGCTGATTTCTTCGCGCACGCGGGGGCCGCGCAGGCGTAGGTCATGGATCACGACCTCCATGCCGGCGAGCAGCTGCGTGGGAGCGTTCCCAGCCATCAGATAGCCCTTGATGATAAGGGCGTTTTCAAGCGCGGTGGATGTCATCATGCAACAATCTCCATCCGGCAGTACATCGATTGCTGCTTGACCCGCCGAGCGGCTTTCACGGCGTCTGATTTGCGGGTATAGGTTTCGCTATGCGCCCATATTCTCCCGTTGCGCGCGACGATGCGCCAGAACCAGCCGCCTTTGCATTTTTTGATCTGATATTTCATACAAACACCTCGATTTCCATGCGTGGATTTTCGCTGTAGCGCTTGGTGACTTTTTTATCCGTGACCAGCGAATCGTCGCGGTAAACGATGCCGTTAAGGGAATCGCACGCCATTTTCAGGTAATTGTCGGCGTCCGGTTTGGTTAAAGGAAATAGCTCACCGGCGAGCGCGAGAAGCGTGTCTTTTTTTGTCCAGCTTATCGGTATCGGTACATAAACCCGGACGATCATGCCGATGGGGCGCTCGTCTATCGGGTAGAATTTAGCGTGCGCAGCGTCGATTTCATCAAGGGCTTTACGCGCGCGGCGCCGCACGCGATCTTCATAGTCCTGCGTTTCTTTTGGTGGGTATAGTATCGGAATGCTCTTGCCGCGCATTCTTGCTATACGCACGCGGGGACGCCCTTTTGCCACCGGATCGCCATCAATTACGATGCGCAGCGGCGGCAGGGCCATGGGCGCCGGCCTATCTGACCGCACCGGCATGGGCTGGATGGGCAGGTCGTCGAAGAGCCGAAAGTCATGCTTGCCAATCGGCCCGCGCGTCGCCACGCAATCAAGCGGTTTCCCGTTCATTCACTGTGGCTTTCGGTGTCGAGTTGGTTGATTTTAGCCTCGGCTTTATTAAGCCGGTCATTCAGGCGATCGAGATATTCGCAGATCAGTATTTCCGCCTGATTTAAGCGCGGCTCCGGTTGATTAACCGGCGTTTCCCTGCGGATTTGCAGGCGCAGCCAATCGTATGCTTTCATGGTAATCTCCCTGTAAAATAAAATTAAATCCCGTTGCTATGCAGTAACCCCGACTCTATGGCCGGTTTAATGCTGGACTTTCTCGCCGGGGCGTCCAGCAACCCCGTAACAACCCGCCGCTCTTTGTTGGCAAAAGTGGCGGATGCGACCCGTTATGCTGCTGCCTTGAATAAAGGCAGGTCGCAGCAAAGATTGAAAATGCGCTCGCGCTCAACTTCGACGCTGGACCGGGCGTCCCGCTGTTCCTGCGTTTTCATCAGGTCTTTAACGGCGCCTGCGATCGCGGTAACAAGCAGGCCATCTTCCTTCGCGCTCATTTTTTCTTCTTTGATTTGCGAAACGATCTCGGCTTTTTTGCGCTCAAGGCTTGCGATGCTGATTACGTACTTTTTTAGCAACTCATCGCTGTTGTGGCCGTTAATGGTGACGTATTGCAATTCTTTGATGTTTCTAATCTTTTTCATTGTTTAGGCTCCTTTTGGTTGGTTAAAGTATTGACAATTGGTTAAATCACACCTACTTACCCACAACTATGGGAAAGCATCTGTTAACTTATTTAAGCAAAAAAAATCCCCGAGGATTCTTTCGGGGATCGGTTGATTCAGATAAAAGAAAGCTCATTTGCGAGCCTTTTTCTGCTTTGCTGGAAGGATAAAATCATTGGGGCTCACCTTTCCATTAGTAGCAGCATTGATTAAAATAAGATCTTCATCGCCTGGTCGCGCGCCATGCCAAATTCTATGTGCGCGCACTCTTACTTTAGGTGTGACAGTGCCTTTTCCCAAAATTTCAGCGAGAGCCGATTGATTGGAAATTCCCTTGCCTATAAGCCAATGTTCTTCATGCATATCGTTATATTACATATAATGTAACTATAGTCAACATACAAAATTACATATCATGCAATATTCTAACGTTACGGAACATGTAATAATACCCCGCATGGGTAGACCAAAAAAAACTGATAGTGCGAATGCACCGCATCCGAATAATTTGGCAGCGCTTATGGAGCGTGATCAGATAAAGCCCGCTGATATCGCCAAATTATGGGGAGTAGGCGATGCGGACGTGAGTCAGCGCGTAAATGGTAAAGTCATGATTACCCCCGACCGTGCTATGAAACTATATCAAGGGCTGGGATGGACCCCATCTGAAATTTATGGAGTAGAGGATATAGCAAAAGCTCCGCTCGATTATAATCTTCTTTCAGCGTGCGGCATGCTGGCTTCTAGCCTTAACGCTAAAAAGAAAATGAAGCTTAGCGATGAGCAATTCTATAGATTCGTAGCCGCTATTTATGAGATCGTAATAAAGTCGGAAGCATGGCGGGCTAACAATAAAATCGATTACGATGAAAATGTAATTGAATTGGCATTATATAAATCTGGGCTTAAAGATGTCAAATCGGGAACTCATTGACGATATAGTTGAGAAGGCCAGGGAGCTGATGCCGGCACCAAAACCATCCAGCAATCTAGGCTTTATATTCGCTATATCGATTATTTTCTTGGCGATGATCATTGGAGGTATAAATTTTACTTCTCCGCACCATAACACCGTAATTACAAATATTAATCATGCAGAAAAGCCAATTCGCCAATGGAATGAATTGCCATTAGAAGAGCGTCGCGCAATTAAAGAAGAGGCGTTACGTAAATTTCCATATATTGCTGATATCGGCAAGGGAACGAACTGGAAAGAAGTATCGGAATGGATGATTGAGGAAAAGTCGGTAGTGGTGAGTAACACGCGCGATTTATTTAGGTAGATTTGTGAAATATTTGTCCTTGATTGTATTGCTATTAACAGCCTGCGCCCAACAACAAATTAGGGATAGGCATAATGCGGCGATGGAAAATTTTAATAAAGTATGGGGAAACCATTACATATCTGATGCAGAGGAACTAAAGGCAAAAATTGAAAAAGGCTTAAAAAGTAATAATCTGGCGAATTTTATTATTGTATCATCCGATATGGCTGATTTAAGAGAAATATGCGCATATGCGGTAAATTACAATGCAGCATGCGATATAGGCCCTATCGAAGAAAAATATGAGAACAAAAGAAAAATGATGATTAAAAGCCCAAAATGCAGGCCATATTTAAAATCTATATCAGAGGCGCGCGTAGTAATCGGAAGTCCATATGAATGTGCTGTTCTTGCTGCTGGTTATCCTGAATCTGTAAATTCTACGGAAACAAAAATGCACTATTCCCAGCAGTGGATTTATGGCAATGGCCGTTATGTGTATGTAGATAACGGTATTGTTACAGCAAAACAAAATATGCAATAGGATCAGCGCATTTTCTTTATCCGCTTTTTTGCCCCTAAGCAGTATTTGCCCGAAATATCAGAGCCAATCCATTGACGACCTAGCTTCTCGGCAGCTAAAGCAGTGGTTCCGCTTCCCATAAAAGGATCTAACACGATATCGGCATTCGTTGATTCAATACAACGTTGTGCCAGTTCAACAGGGAAGGGGGCTGGATGATCATTTCCACGAGCTGGCGCTATTTCCCATACGTCACTATGCGCATTTGCTTTGGATACAAGCTTAAACTCACGTTTTGCGATTAAATAGATGACCTCATATGTTGGAAGAAAATAGCCACGATTAAAATTCATGCCTCCTTTTCGATGCCAGATTATCACTTGCCTTACCGGAAAACCCTCGACTATTTCGGAGCGGTTTTGCCATAGCCCATTTTGTACGCGCCATTTATGGTTATAAAAAATGGCTCCATCTTCCTTTAGGACCCGCATCATCGCATTCAAGCATTCACGCTGCCAGGCAATATAGTCATGGTATGGCATATTATCAGAGTACCCGTCGTAACCGTCTCTAAGTCCGGCGCATGACCAAAGATCCTTTGAGCGGCAATTAAACCCGTTACCGGTGCTATTTCTGATATTATAGGGCGGTGAAGTGACAATCAGCCCTATGCTTGACGGCGGCAATTTGTGCATCAGTTTGATGCAATCCATATGGTGTACCTTGCCAAGCAAACTTTGGAATTCTATTTTTTTAGGTCTATTTCTTTTGTTTTTTTCCCCCATTTAGGAATGATCACCCGTAAGTGATTGCACCGGAAGGGGAAAAGATAATATTACATATAATGTAATTTAAGCTTGTATATTATTACATTTAATGTAATATAGCTTCATCAGAACAGATGGAGCGATATATGCCCGATTATTACGAAGCTGAAGCTGTATTCCACCAAGGCACGGATAGGGAATACACGCTTCATGAAACCGTAGGCGATCTTGAATCCGCCGTTCGCACCATTGAGCATTGGGCTTCGGGCAGGGTGTGCCGGGCATGGATCAACAATAAACAGGTAAATGTTCGCAACGGCCATGTGTATGGCGCCGATGGCGAGCCGTTTTGCACGAACCCCGTATGGCACGACCTGCTTGCCCCGATTTCTTATCCGAAGATTCGCCCGAAAAGAATGTCGGACTACAAGCCGCGGGCATACGGGCTTATCGAAAAACCAACAGCAACCATGGAGGCGTTATGACAATGGAAGAGCTTAAGGCGGAAAAAAGGTCCATCGACATGATGGCTATCAAACTGGCGGTGGCGTCGATTACCGCCCTGATTCTGGGAATGATGATCGTGAGGTCGTGGATTATATGACAAACACACAACACACGCCGGGGCCTTGGGAAATAAGCGCGGATAAATACGCAAATTTCAAGAATGCCGTTTTTGGCCCAGATGAACTCAAAGTTGCAGATTGTGGAAGCAGCCGCCTAACCGGAGAAGTTGAAGCCAACGCCCGCCTAATAGCCGCCGCGCCTGAGCTGTTGGAGGCTTTGGAACGCGCCGCCGATGAATTGAAGCGTGCACAAAACAGCAATGGCTCACAATGGCTGGTTGATGAAGAGGCGAAAGCCCGCGCCGCCATCGCTAAAGCAAAGGGGGAAGTATGACCCTGCGCGACCTGATCATTTCAATAATAGTTTTCGCGTTGGCGGCGGCGTACATCACAGCGGTTATCGCTTATTCGGAGCCGCAGCAGGCCACGGAACAGTCGGTAGACCGTAGCAGCGTGTTGCTGCGCACGTGCGACGACATGGGCACGATACGCACCGACGAGCCGGTTTGCGCCGCCTTCGCCTCTGAAATCAAACGCGCGGCCGATACAGCCGAGACAATCGTGGCGGAGGTGAAGTAATGGGTATAATTGCAATCAAAAACGAAGATCACTGGCGAGAACTACGCGCGCACAATGTCGGCGGCAGCGAGATAGCTGCGCTGTTCAATGCGTGCTCTTACCTGACACATCTTGAACTATGGCTTAGCAAACGCGGGGAAATAAGCGGCGAGATTGAGGATACCACCCGCATGTTTTGGGGGCGCATGATTGAGGATGCCGTAGCGCGCGGAGTCGAGTCGGAAAAAGGGTGGAGCATTTCAAACCCGCGAACATATTACACCTGCGACGATACACCGGGAATGGCATGCACGCCCGATCGAATAGCATGCAAGGCTGGGAGTGATGTACTTGGCCTGCTGCAAATAAAAAACGTTGACCGTCTGATTTTTATGAAATGGGAAGATGGTCAACCGCCGTTGCAATATCAGCTGCAGCTTCAGCACGAACTCGCTTGCACGGGGCTGGTGTGGGGAGCAATCGCCGTCTTGGTTGGCGGTAATGACCTTAAGGTTTTCGAATACGACGCTCACCCAGGCGCAATTGCAAGGATTAAGGACGCTGTGCGCAATTTCTGGGGATCAGTGCGTTCGGGTCATCAGCCAAAGGCCGTTGCTGATGACTATGAAATTTTGAAGGAATTATACCCAGAGTCACAAAGACTGGTGGATTTATCCGCTGATAATGAGTTGCCGGAATTATGCGCAACCGCGCTAATTGCCGCCGAGCGCCGTAAGGATGCAGAGAAAGAAGAAAAAGCCGCAAAAGCCGCAGTGCTGCAAAAAATGGGGGATGCAGGGCGAGCGCTGTGCAGCGGATTCATTATCAAAAAAACAATCATCAGCAAAAAAGAATATTTGGTGAAAGCCACCTCATATCAGCAGTTAACCATTACAGAAGAGAAGGAAAAAGCAGCATGACAACCACCACCAGCAGCAGCACCGCCGTTGCTCAAAAACAGGCTAAGCCAATTGACACCGTGCGCGAGGTGTTTGAAAAAATGAAGCCGCAATTTGCGATGGCGCTGCCAAAGCATATTACCCCCGACCGCATGGTGCGAGTAGCGCTCACGGCGATACAGAACACGCCCAAGCTACTCGAGTGCGACAAGCAAAGTCTATACAGCGCGGTGATGCGCTCCGCTCAGTTGGGATTGGAGCCCGATGGCGTGCTTGGGCAGGCGTATCTAATACCGTTCGCTGGTAAGGTGCAATTTATAGTTGGCTATAAGGGGCTAATCGACCTGGCGCGCCGCAGCGGCGAAGTAAGTAATATCATTGCCAAAGAGGTATGCGCCAACGATATCTTTAAAATCACATGGCATGATGAAATCCCTTTCAGGCATGAACAGCCTTCAAGCGGTGTGCGCGGGGATGTCATAGGCTTTTGGGCGCTTGCGCGCTTCAAAGACGGTGGATTCCATTGGGATTACATGACTATTGATGAAATTCGGACGGTGCGCGATCAATCGTCCGGCTGGCAATCGGCGAAGAAATACAACAAAACAGCCGAATCTCCATGGGAAAAGCACTTTAACGAAATGGCGAAAAAAACCGTCATCCGTCGAATCGCTAAATATCTGCCTATGAGCGTGCAAAAAGCGGCGGCGGTCGAAGATTTAATTGACGCAGGTAAAAAGTTCACCGCCGACGAATATGGGGAGATCATTATCGAAGGCGACGTTATTGATGCCACCGAAGCCGTTCCAGAAAAGAAACGCGCTAAAAAGCTGGATAATTTTGCTGGTGAACAGCACGATCCGGCCACCGGCGAAGTAATCGAGCAAAACGCGGCAGCTGCAAAAAGCAATATCGTCGATGACGTACCCGCAGCCCTAAGACAGCCCCGCGCGATCACCACCAAGCCGCTGGCATCAGATACCACGAAAACCGATTGGGAGGCTTTCAGCGTATCATGGGGTGATGCTGTATCCTGCATGGTTGACGCGCAGTCGCTCGAAAAACTCCGCGATATGAACCAGAAAAATATCGACGTGCTCGAGCGCGAGAGCCCGCCGAAATTCAACTGGTGTTTGGAATGCTACAGCGAGCGCATGGTCAAGGTCGGCGGCGTGCATCAGGCGGCTGCATGACGATCATAGAAGATCAGTTAAGCAAAGACCTCGGGCGGGCGATACGTAATGTCGTCGCTCACCCGAGGAAAATTGAGCGGGACGAGATTTTGCGCAATGGCATGTATTTTATTGCCATGCATCTCGGGCTGCAAATCGTCGAAACCGATAACGTAAGTGAGGCAGGCCATGGATAAAGTTTCAGTGTTGCACGATCACGACCAGGAGATTCATAACGCGGCATGTGTCGGCCAGCTTGGCATATGCGCGCGGGAAATATTCGAAATGCCGGTCGAGCAGCTGGTCAAGGTAATCATGCAGGATGATCACGCTTACCGGGTAATATGGGGCGCGTATAAAGCCCTTGAGGTCAAGCTTGCGCAGGTCGACGCGCGGATTCAGGTGATTTCCGTTGTCAGCAGAATCATAGAAAATTCGGGGGCAAAAATATGATCGAGTCCCCGTACATCATCGAGCACGGAACACGTAAAGCCATAATCACCGGCAACCGTGTCCAGCTTTTTAAAGTCAGGCCGCGCAATAAAAAAAGGCCGGTTATCGAATCAGTCTGGCCGGAAATTAAAAAAACGAGCGCAGTAGAGGCGTGGAACGCCGGACTGCTCTGGTTGAGAAACGCATACATTGAGACAGGGGAGCGCCCATAATGGATTATTCTCCATTCGATTTGCGGGAATGCCGCGTGTGTGGCTGCACCGATGACGATTGCAGTCAATGCATAGCGCGAACCGGACAAGCATGCTGCTGGGTCGAAGATGATCTTTGCAGCGCTTGCGTAGGTGATGAGTAAGCGCATATGAAAAAGCTAATCGGGATTTGTTTTGTGGCTGTTTTGATCGTATCCGGCGTGATCGGAATGATCGGCTCGGCGATATGGGCTTTGGATTTCATGTTTAACGTGTGCGGGGCTTCATGAAATTCAAAGGCGCGGTAGTGGTGTTGCTCGGTAGCGTGCTGGCGGTATGTGGATGGTGCGCTGCGAGTGAGATAGTGGATATCCAAAAAGAGCGCGGCAAGAAGGATAGTAATAGGAATTCTAGGTAACAATTAACGGTAGGGATAACGAGAGAAAAATGAAAAAAGAAAAATCACAAGCTGAACTAGAGATTGAAGCGCTGGCGGACGTGTTTAACATTTGTACGTCAGGCTTTGAGGCGTTTGCAAAGGGCGCAAATCCCAATTATGCTAACGGAGACTACAGCAAATCTGCTGCTAACGGATACTCCAGCAAATCTGCTGCTAACGGATACTCCAGCACATCTGCTGCTAACGGAAACTAC